>JAJZJT010000170.1 GCA_021809995.1 Actinomycetes bacterium | reverse complement strand
CTACGTGCCCTCGGTCACCGTCCACCACCGCGAGCCGTCGTCCCCGTGGGCCCTCCTCCGGCGCCGCGCCCGGTACGGGACCTCGGCAGCGCCGTTGGCACGGCGCCACCGCGGGGACCTCCCGCTCGCCGAAGTGGCACCGCTGCCGGCGGCGATCGTGATCGCTGCGCTCACCGGCCAGCCGGGCCTCGCCGCCACCGCTCAGGTCGTCTCGCTGCTGCAGGCGCTCGGGCGCGCTCGGGCGCTCGGCCTCGGGCCGGGGCTGGCGGTCCGCTGGTCGCTCGCGACGACCGCGTGGACGGCCGTCGGCCTGTCCCGGGCGGCGACCGTCGGCGCCGGGCCCCTCGTCCTCACCGCGCTCGTCCGCCGGCACCGACGCGCCGCGGCGATCGCCCTCCTCACCCTGGCCCCGCTCGTGGAGTGGTGGCAGCGCCGTCCGGCGCTCGACCCGTTGCGCTGGACGGCGCTCGCCGCCGCCGACGACCTTGCCTACGGCATCGGCGTCTGGCTCGGATGCCTCCGGTGGCGCACGCTCGACCCCCTCGTCCCCGCCGTCCGGACCCCGCCGCGCCGCGAGGGCCGATCCGCCGCCGCCACCGGCAGCACCGGCGACGTTCCCAACCGGGCCTCCCAGGTCCCCTGACCACGCTCCGACCAGGACCGTCCGGTCCACCGACCGGAGCGGACGAAGCGGGAACGGCCCGTGGGCCGTCCCTCCTTGCACGTGGAGTGCAGCTCTGCTGGCGCTGGACGTGCGGTCAGCACACGCACGTGTGTACACTGCGTGGAGCACAGTTCCTCCCAGGCACACTCGGCGCGCCCCAGATGCGGTGACTGTCGTGGGCCCGGGGCGGCGCCAGTGGCGCCCGCCCTGCAGCGGAGGCGGCCCGCCCCGTCTTGCCGGGCCGACGCGCCCGTGCCCCGTCCGCCGGTACGGCGCGGGGCGCGACCAGGACGCACGAGGAGCACACGACGACCCACTGCTGGGCGTAACTCAACCGGCCGCACACCCTGAGGCGTGACGCCAGGACGGACGAAGCCTTCCCGCTCGCCGCCCGGGGGTCGAATGCGAGGGCCGGAGCCCGCCAACACCAATCAGAGGAAGGCGCCACCGGCGCCCGACGAAGGGAGGTGCCATGCGGACCCGCATCGCACTCGCAGCGTGCTCTGTCGCGCTCATCGCCAGCTTCGCCTCGTCGCGCTCGGGTTCCTCGCCCAGCGCGTCGAGCCCGTCCCCCCGTACGATCCAGTCCACCCCGGTCGCGCTCCATCTGGAGGGCACCGCCCAATGGCCGACGGGCGTGACGTCCGCACACGGTCGCCACGGGGCAACCGCCCCGGAGTCGCTCGTCGCGCTACGCGCCCTCGCCGCCCAGGCCGGGCTCCTCGTGCCGGCGAAGGGGAGCTTGTCGGCCGACCTGCTCCACGCACCCGCTCACCGCAACCCGGCCACGGCCCCGGCCCCCGCCCCACAACCGGTGCCGGCCCCCGCCCCACAACCGGTGCCGGCCCCCGCCCCTGCACCCGCCGTCGCTCCTCCCGATCCCGTGTCGCCCGCGCTCCGGGCCGAGTGGGAACGCGTCGCGCTGTGCGAGGAGGGGGGCAACTGGCACGCAGACGGCGCCGTCTTCTCGGGAGGCCTCGGCATCAGCCGGACCAACTGGGTCCGCTACGGCGGCACGCAGTTCGCGCCCGTCGGCGCCCTGGCCACCGAGGACCAGCAGATCATCGTGGCCGAGCGGATCACCGGCGGGTGGGTGCCGGACCAGTACGGCTGCGCCGCCTGGTGAGCCCGGGCGCTAGCGCCCGGCACCGCGCCGGACGGCCCGCCGATCCCTGAGCCCGGGCGCGACGACGCCGGTCGACCCGTCGTAGTCGGACGGGTGACCGGCGCCTCGACGGCCGGCCTGTGAGCCGGCCACCCTCGCCCCCGGGTGACGCCCGGTGGCGAGACGGGTCAGATCTTGCGGACCTGGCTGGCCTGGAGCCCCTTCTGACCTTGCTTGGTCTCGAACTCGACCCGCTGGCCCTCTTCGAGGTCGCGGTACCCCTCCATCTGGATCTCCGACTGGTGGACGAACACGTCGTCACCGCCTCCGTCGGGGGTGATGAAGCCAAACCCCTTCTCGGCGTTGAACCACTTCACGACGCCCTGTGGCATGTGCTACTCCTTGGACTTCACGCTGCTTTGTGTTTCGGCCCCACTGTGAAGCCCAACGGCCGCACGCCCGCGTGAAAGGGCAGTGGCCGTGGGCAGTGTACGCGCTCGTCCCCCGCGGCGCCAGCATGCCCCGGCGACTTCTCGTAGACGGGCGAGCGACCCTCAGCCCGGAGAGGCCTCGGGGCGCAGCATCGGGAAGAGGATCACGTCGCGGATGGCGTCGACTTCGGCCAGCAGCATGACCAGGCGGTCGATCCCGATACCGATCCCGGCGGTGGGCGGCAGGCCGTACTCGAGGGAGCGCACGAAGGCGAGGTCGGCCGGGTGCGCCTCGGGATCGCCTCGCTGGGCGGCCTCGATCTCGAAGCGGAACCGCTCGGCCTGCTCTTCGGGGATGTTGAGCTCGCTGTAGCCGTTGGCGTACTCGCGCCCGTCGACCACCAGCTCGAAGCGCTCGGTGAGCGTCGGGTCCCCTGCGCGGTGGCGTGCCAGCGGAGAGACCTCGACGGGGAAACCGCAGACCAGCACGGGCCCGAGGAGGGTGGGGAGCAGCACCTTGTCGTAGAGCTCGAAGACGAGCTTGCCCGCGCCCCACGCGTCGTCGACCTCGATACCGCGGTCGCGACACAACGTGGCGAGGTCGCCAGCGGGCTGGCTCGGGTGGACGGGGCGACCGAGCGCCTCCTCGAGCAGTTCGAGCAGCTCGCGCCTCGGCCACGGTGGGGTGAGGTCGACGTCGCCGCCCCGGGTCGCAAAGCTCCGGCGCCCGGTGGCGGCGTCGGCAGCGGCGAGCACCAGGCGCTCGGTCAGCCCCATCCCGGTCTCGACGTCGCCGAAGGCCTGGTATGCCTCGAGGGCGGTGAACTCGGGGTTGTGGCGCGTCGAGAGGCCCTCGTTGCGGAAGTTGCGGGCGACCTCGAAGACCCGCTCGTAGCCACCGACGACGAGGCGCTTCAGGTAGATCTCGGGGGCGATGCGGAGGCGGAGGTCGACGTCGAGGGTGTTGGCGTGGGTCACGAACGGCCGGGCGATGGCCCCGCCGGCCTGGGCCTGGAGTATGGGGGTCTCGACCTCGACGAAGTGCTCGTCGACCAGCGCCTGGCGCATGGCGGCGATGGTGGCGAAGCGGATGTCGAAGACCCGGCGCGTCTCGGGGTTCGCCAGCAGGTCGAGCTCGCGCTGGCGGTAACGCGTGTCGGCCTCGCTCAGGCCGTGCCACTTGTCGGGGAGCGGACGGACGGCCTTCGCCAGCAGGACGAGCGTGCGCACCCCCACCGACAGCTCGCCGCGCCGGCTCGTCATCACCTCGCCCGTCGCCCCGATCCAGTCGCCGAGGTCGCAGGCCTCGAGCACGGCGGCGCTCGGCTCGTCGAGGTCCGCAACCTGCACGAGCAGTTGGACCGCCCCCGACACATCGGTCAGGGTGGCGAAGACGAGCTTGCCATGACCGCGCCGAGCCGTCATCCGCCCGGCTACTGCCACCTCTACGCCGGTTCGGTCGTCCGGCCCGAGGTGGGCGAAGCGCCGTCGCAGGTCGGCCGCGAGGTCGGTTCGGTCGAAGCGTGCCGGATAGGGGTCGACACCCGCAGCGGCGAGGGCGTCGCGCTTGGCCCGGCGCTCGGCCATCAGGGCGTCGAGCGAACGGCCCGACCGGTCGTCGGGCTCGGGCTGCTCGGCTCCAGTGGTCACAACGGCTCTCCAGCAGGTCGGTGCGCGCGATTGCGACGCGGGCGGTGCGGACGGGCGGCCCGAGCCGGCTCTGCCCGAGCCTGGCGCCTCCCAGGCCGCCGAAGTCCGGAGTGTACCGGTCCCGGGCGCCCCGCCCCGGTAGGTTCGGGGGGTGGAGCCGCCCGAGATCCGGAGCGCCGCGGCGAAAGGACCTCCATGCCCGACCTGCACCCGCACGTCATCGTCCTCTTCGGGGCCACGGGCGACCTGGCGCGGCGCAAGCTGCTCCCCGGCCTCCTCCACCTCCGCCACGCCGGGCTCATCGACGACTGCCAGGTGGTCGGCACGGCGCTCCACGACCTCGACGACGAGCGCTTCCGGGCCTTCGCACGCACCGCCTTCGACGAGTTCGGTCGGAGCGACGTGAGCGTCGAGGAGCGCGACGACTTCCAGAAGCGCTTGCACTTCGTTCCCCAAAACGGGGGCGTCGAGGCCCTCCGTCAGGCGGTCACCGACGCCGAGCAGCGGCTCGGCGGCGAGCCGCGGCGCCTCCACTACCTGAGCATCCCGCCCAGCGCGGCCGCTTCGGTGGTGGAGCTGCTCGGCAAGGCGGACCTGGTCGAGCGGTCGCGCGTGATCATGGAGAAGCCCTTCGGCACCGACCTCGCCTCGGCGCGGGCGCTCAACGACACCGTCCACCAGGTCTTCGACGAGTCGCAGGTGTTCCGGATCGACCACTTCCTCGGCAAGGAGGCAGCCCTCAACATCCTGGCCTTCCGGTTCGCCAACGGGCTCTTCGAGCCGATCTGGAACCGCGACCACATCGAGCACGTCCAGATCGACGTCCCCGAGACGCTCGGCGTCGACGACCGGGCGTCCTTCTACGAGCACACCGGTGCGTTCCGCGACATGGTGGTGACCCACCTGTTCCAGATCCTCGCCTTCATGGCGATGGAGCCGCCGACCGCCCTCGAGCCGAGGTCCATCTCGGAGGAGAAGAACAAGGTGTTCCGGTCGATGCGCGCGCTCGACGTCCGCCAGGTGGTGCGCGGGCAGTACGAGGGCTACCTCGACCTCGACGGCGTGGCACGCCGCTCGGACACCGAGACGTTCATCGCGCTGCGTTGCGAGATCGACAACTGGCGGTGGGCCGGCGTCCCGTTCTTCCTGCGGACCGGCAAGCGCATGGCCGAGGGCGCCCGGATCATCTCGATCGCTTTCCGGGAGCCGCCGAAGAGCATGTTCCCCGACGGGTCCGGGGTCGGCGCCCAGGGACCCGACCACCTCACGTTCGACCTGGCCGACTCGACGCGGCTCTCGTTGTCCTTCTACGGCAAGCGCCCCGGGCCGGGCATGCGCCTCGACAAGCTCAGCCTGCAGTTCGGCCTGCACGAGACCGGGGCGGAGGCCGACGTCCTCGAAGCCTACGAGCGGCTGATCCACGATGCCATGAGCGGCGACCACACGCTCTTCACGTCGGCAGCCGACATCGAGCGGCTCTGGGAGCTGTCCACCCCGCTGCTCGAGCACCCTCCTCCCGTCCAGCCCTACCAGCCCGGCTCGTGGGGACCTGGGGCCATCCGGCAGCTCATCGCCCCCCGCACCTGGCGGCTCCCCTTCGAGCGCGGCTGGCGCCAGGCACCCCAGTCGACGTGACCGCCCGGCTGCGCCCGGGTGGAGCGACCAGGCGGAATTGAGGACCGCCGCTGCCACGTCCTACGGTTCGCCCGTGGACGCACGAGAGTTCCTCGGCATGGAGGCCACCGCGGACCCGACGCGGTGGTTCCTCCCCGTCACCCCCGCCGTCTCCACGCCGGGGCGGTTCCTCTTCGGCGGGTGCGGGCTGGCCGCCGGCATCGTCGCCATGGAGGCCGCCTCGGAACGGCCGGCCATCTGGGCGAGCGCCCAGTACCTGTCGTTCGCCCCGACCGGCAGCGTGCTGCGATGGGACGTCGAGCTGACGGCGACGGGCAAGTACCTGACCCAGGCCCGAGCCGTCGGCAGCTACAGCGACCAGGACATCATCACCGTGAACGCCGCCCTCGGCAGCCCCGTGGAGGGGGCACGGGGCTCCGGTGCCACGGTGGTCCCCTCGCAGGTGGAGGGACCGCACGCCTACCCGAACCGCGAGTGGCCGAGCTTCATGGGTGACTCCGTCTTCGCCCGAGTCGAGCAGCGGCTCGCCGCCGGTCGTGGCTTCGAGGACCTCGACCCTGATGCCACCGACCCCCACTCGGTGTGGTGGTTCCACATCCCCGGCCACCTCGAGCCGTCGGCCGCCACCCTCGCCATCCTCGGCGACTACGTCACCGGCGGCGTCTCCCAGGCCCTCGGCGAGCGGACGATGAGCCGGAGCCTCGACAACACGCTGCGGGTGGGCCGCCTGGTGCCGACCGAGTGGCTGCTGTGCGACAGCTGGATCCAGTTCGCCGCCGGCGGGTTCGCCTACGGCGAGGCCCACCTCTTCGCCGAGGACGGCACGCTGCTCGGCACCGCCAGTCAGTCGATGAGCACCCGACCGTGGGACCCCGAGCACCTGGCCGAGCTGGCGGCCCGCGTCGAGCCGAGCTCCGCCGAATCCGTCGCCTCGGGCACCGCCGCCTCGGGCACCGTCGCCTCGGGCACCGTCGCCTCGGGCACCGTCGCCTCGGGCACCGAGGCAGGGGCGACCGACGCGGCCGGTACCGGCTCAGGGGCGCCGCGAGCCCGGCGCCGGGACGGGTCCGGCGAGACCGGGAC
>JAJZJT010000169.1 GCA_021809995.1 Actinomycetes bacterium | reverse complement strand
CGGGCACACCCGCTACTCGACGGCGGGCACGAGCGACTGGCTCAACGCCCAGCCGGTGTTCCGCGGCGTCGGCCGGGCCGGGTTCGCGCTCGCCCACAACGGCAACCTGACCAACACCGCGGCGCTGGCTGCCGGGGTGGCCATGCTGCCCGGCATGGCCACCTCCGACAGCGACCTGGTGGCCGAGCTCGTCGAGCGGAGCTACGCGGCCGAGGAGCCGGCAGACCGCTCCGGTGAGGTGGTCGCCGTCGTCGACGGTGCCCTCGACCCGGCGACGCCCGAGCCGGGCGGCGCGGCTCCGGGCGGCGCGGCCCCGGGCGGCGCGGCCCCGGGCGACGAGCTCGTCGACGCCCTGCGCACGGTCCTGCCCCGGCTCGAGGGTGCCTTCTCGTTCGTCCTCCTCGACACCGACCGCCTCGTCGGCGTGCGCGACCCCAACGGGTTCCGGCCGCTGTGCCTCGGCCGCCTCGACGCCACCGACGACCTCCCCGAGGGGTGGGTGCTGGCGTCGGAGACCCCGGCCCTCGACGTCATCGGTGCCTCGTTCATCCGCGAGCTCGAGCCGGGCGAGCTGATCGTCATCGACGCCGACGGCGTGCGCTCCGAGCACCCGTTCCCCGCCGGGCGCGTCGACCCGCGCCTGTGCATCTTCGAGTTCGTCTACTTCGCCCGGCCCGACTCGACCCTCTACGGCAACGAGGTCCACGGTGCCCGCCGTCGCATGGGCCGGCTGCTCGCCACCCAGGCGCCCGTCGACGCCGACCTGGTCATGGGCGTGCCCGACTCGGGGGTGCCGGCGGCCGAGGGCTACGCCTTCGAGTCGGGCATCCCCTACGGCCAGGGGCTGGTGAAGAACCGCTACATCGGCCGGACGTTCATCGCCCCCACCCAGGCGGAGCGGGTGAGCGCCGTGCGCCGCAAGCTCAACCCGCTGCGCGAGAACATCGCCGGCAAGCGCCTCGTGGTGGTCGACGACTCGATCGTCCGGGGGACCACCACCCGGGCCATGGTGACGATGCTGCGCGACGCCGGCGCCGCCGAGGTGCACCTGCGGATCTCGTCGCCGCCGTTCCGGTGGCCGTGCTTCTACGGCATCGACACCCCCGAGCGCGACGAGCTGTTGGCGGCGGTCAAGACTCCCGCCGAGATCGTCTCGTTCCTCGGGGTCGACTCCCTCGAGTACCTCACCCTCGAGCACCTGGTGACGGCGATCGACGCCCCCGGCGCCGGCTTCTGCGCGGCCTGCCTGACCGGCACGTACCCCGTCCCGGTCGACCGCCTGGAGCGTCGGTCGGTGTCGGGCGAGCCGGCCGGGGCGCCCGCGTGATCGAGCCGGCCCGGACGCCCGTCACCTACGCCGCGTCGGGGGTCGACATCGACGCCGGCGAACGCGCCGTCGAACGGATCCGGCCCCTCGTCGCCGCCACCCGCCGCCCCGAGGTCGTCGGCGACCTCGGCGACTTCGGCGGGCTCTTCGCCCTCGACGTCGCCCGCTACCGTCACCCGGTGCTCGTGGGCTCGACCGACGGCGTGGGCACGAAGGCGGTGGTGGCCCGCGAGGCGGGCCGCTACGGCACCATCGGCATCGATCTCGTGGCCATGTGCGTCGACGACCTCGTCTGCCAGGGGGCCGAGCCGCTCTTCCTCCTCGACTACGTGGCCACCGGAGCGGTGGACCCGGAGCGGATGACCGAGCTGGTGGGCGGCGTGGCCGCCGGGTGCGCCGAGGTGGGTGCCGCCCTGCTCGGCGGGGAGATGGCCGAGCACGCCGGCGTGCTGGACCGTGACGAGTTCGACCTGGTGGGCTTCGCCGTGGGCGTCGTCGAGCGCGACGCCGTACTGGGTTCGGACCGCGTCCGCTCCGGCGACGTGCTCCTCGGGCTGCCGTCGCCCGGCCTGCGCTCCAACGGGTACACGCTCGCCCGTCGCGTGCTGCTCTCGGACGGCCGGTCGCTGGCCGAACCGGCGTGGGACGGCGCCGCTACCACGCTCGCCGACGAGCTCCTCCTCCCCTCCGTCCTCTACGCGCCCGCCGTGCTCGCCGCCGTGGCCGCTGCCGAGGTCCACGCCGTGTCCCACATCACCGGCGGGGGGATCCCCGGCAACCTCGCCCGGGTGGTGCCCGACGGGCTGGTGGCCGTCGTCGAGCGGGGCACGTGGTCCGTCCCACCGATCTTCGGCGAGATCCGCCGCCGTGGTCCGGTGGCCGACGACGAGATGGTGCGGGTGTTCAACGTCGGGCTGGGCATGGTGGTCGTGGTGCCACCGTCCTCTGTCGAGGACTGCCTGGCCGCCCTCGCTGCCGCGGGCCGTGCCGCCACCGTGGTGGGCCATGTCGAGGACGGTCGAGAGCCGGGGCGGGCGGCGGTCGAGCTCGTCGGGCCCCCGCTGTGGGAGGCGCCGTGACGGCGCTGCCCGACGTCGCCCACCCCGAGCTGCGCGACCACCTGCTCGCGCACGCCGTGCGGCGGGGCGACTTCGTGCTCAAGTCCGGCCGGCACAGCTCGTGGTTCATCGACGCCAAGCAGACGGTGTGCCGGCCCGAGGCCATGGTGCTGGTGGCCGACGCCGTGCTGTCGGTCGTCCCCGACGACGCGACCGCCATCGGCGGGCTCACCATGGGCGCGGACCCCGTGGCGTTCGTCACCGCCGGCGTGGCCGCCGTTCGCGGCCGCCAGCTGCGGGCCTTCAGCGTGCGCAAGGAGGCCAAGGACCACGGCGCCGGTGGGCGCATCGCCGGCGCCCTCGACCCGGGGGACAAGGTGGTGGTGACCGAGGACACCGTCGCCCGCGGGACGTCCCTGCTCGAGGCGGCCCGGGCCGTCCGCGAGGCGGGGGCCGAGCCCGTGCTCCTCGTGGCCGTGGTCGACCGCGGCGGCACGGCCGAGGCGGCGGCCGAGGCCGAGGGCCTGGTCTTCCGGGCGCTGCTCGGCGCGCCCGACCTCGGCTTCCCCTACGAAGGGGCCTGAGCACCCGCGGCTGGCGGTGCCGAGGCTCCCCCGTGCGGGGGGCCGGCACACCGGGCCCGCCAGGCACACCGGGTCCGCCAGGCACACCGGGTCCGCCAGGCCCGCAACGGAGGCACAACGTGGCACCGTGGGCTCGCCGCTCCTACAGGGTTGGCCCCGTCGCGCCGATACCACGGTGCGACGTTGCCGTGGTGCACCCTCCGTGGTGAACGGGTGGGCGGCGCCGAGCGGGGACGGGCAAGGTGCCAGAGGGAGAGCGGGCAAGTGATGCGGGAGCAGGAGGACCGGGAGCGATCGTGAGCTCGGAGCTGATCCTCGCCCGCCAGCCGATCTTCGACCGTCGCCTCGAGGTGGTCGGTTACGAGCTGCTCTTCCGGCCACGCACCGTCTCGTCCGTGTGGCGCAACCCGGCCCAAGGCGACCTGATGAGCGCCCAGGTGATGCTGAGCGCCATCGACCTCGGCCCCGAGCGCCTCGTCGGGGACAAGCGGCTCTTCGTCAACGGCAGCCGGGGGGTCATCACCGGAGAGGTCCCCATCGTCTTCCCGCCCGAGCAGACGGTGGTCGAGCTGCTCGAGTCGGTCGAGGTCGACGACCAGGTGCTGGCCGGTGTGCGGCGGCTCGTCAACCAGGGCTACGTCGTCGCCCTCGACGACTTCCGGTGGTTCGATGGGGCCGAGGCCCTCTTCGAGCTGGCGTCCATCGTCAAGCTCGACCTGCTCGAGCTGGGGGACGACGAGCTCGCATCGCTCGTCGAGCACGCCCACGCCATGGGCCTCACCGTCGTCGCCGAGAAGGTCGAGCAGTGGGAGCAGCTGCGTCGGTGCGAGGAGCTCGGCTTCGACTACTTCCAGGGGTACCTGCTCTCACGTCCCCAGATCGTCGAGGGCCGGAGCCTCGAGCCGTCCAGGCTGAGCAGCCTCCGCCTGGCTTCGGAGCTGTGGGACCCCGACGCCGACGTCCGCACCATCGAGCAGGTCGTCCGGACCGACCCGGCCCTCGGCTACCGCGTCCTGAAGGTGGCGAGCGTGGGGACGGCGCACGGGCTGCGCCGGACCGTCCGGTCCCTCACCGAGGCGCTCGTGCTCGTGGGCTGGCGCCGGCTGCAGGCGTGGGTGACGGTGATGCTCCTCGCCGACCCGGGCCAGGCCCCCGAGGAGACGATCTCCACCGTCCTCGTTCGGGCCCGCCTCTGCGAGCTGTTGGCCCGCCGGGTCGACCCCGAGCTGGGCGACGCCGCCTTCGCCACCGGCATGCTCTCCGGGCTCGATCTGCTCCTCGGCGTGCCCGGTGACGAGGTGCTGGCCGAGCTGCCGGTCGCCCCCGACGTGCGGTCCGCCATCCTGCGGTGGGAGGGCCGGCTCGGGTCCCTGCTCGCCGAGGCGACGTTCCTCCAGATGGGGGAGGCGTCCATGCGCCTGGCCGACGAGTTCGACGGGAACGACCCGCTGGTCGACCCCTCGATCCGCCAGACTGCTTACCTCGAGGCGGTGTCGTGGGGGGACGCCATGGCCCGCTCGTTGAGCACCGGCGACGACGCCGACGTCAAGCTGGGCTAGGCCCCCCGGGCCCGTTCGTCGGCGAACGGTCCGCGTCCGCGGTCATGGCGCCCGTCCCGCCGTACTCCTCCTGCAAAAGGGCGCGCCGGCTCGGGTGCAGCAGGCGCCGGAGCGCGCCGCGGCCGTCCCCCGAGGTGCGTAGGAGCACGTAGACGACCAGGTACGCCGCGCACAGCACGACGGCGAGGGGCGCCCAGACGAGCCACATGCGCCCACCCTATCGGCGTGCCTTCGCGGGGCCGCCGGCCGGCTGCCCACAACGGGGCGGCGGGAGACGGCCGTACGCCGCTCGGGAGCGCCGGCGCAAAAGGAGCGTCGCCGCGCCGCTCAGGCGTGCCGGGGCCCGGGGGCGTTGCGGAACTGGAACGGCTCGCTCGGCCGGCCCGGCACGACGAACCAGCACTCGCCGGTGCCGTCCGCGTCGACGATGCCGAGGAAGGCGTCGACCACCTCGGAGACCTCGAGGATGGGGAAGCGCTGCTCGGCGAGCACCGGGCGGATCTCGCCGAGGATCGCCGTGTCGGCGAAGGACGGACAGAGGGCGTTGACCCGGATGCCCTGGGGACCGTAGATGGCACCGAGCGAGCGCACCAGCCCCACCACGGCGTGCTTGTTGGCCACGTAGACCGGGTCGAAGGCCGGGGCGACGATGCCGGCCATCGACGCCGTGGCCACGATCGAGCCGCCGCCCTGGGCGAGCATGGCGGGCAGGACGGCGTGGACCCCGAAGACCACGCCGTCGAGGTTCACGCCCATGGCGCGCCGGTAGCTCGCCTCGTCGAAGTCGTCGCCGAGCCCGCAGCCGGTGGTCACCCCGGCGTTCAGGTGGGCGAGGTCGATCCGGCCGTGGCGGTCGATGGCGTGGGCGACCACGGCCTCGAGCTGGCCGAGCTCGCGGACGTCGCAACGGACGAACGAACCGCCGAGCTCGTCGGCAAGGGCCGCCCCGGCGTCCTCGTCGACGTCGGCGAGGACGAGCGCCGCCCCGCGCCCGGCGAGCGCCCTCGCCGCGCCGGCCCCGATGCCGTTGCTCGCCCCGGTGACCAGCGCCACCTGCCCCTGCATGCTCTTACGTGCCATCTCTGCAGCCTGTCAGGTCCGAGCCGGGTGGGGCGAACCGGCCCGGCGGCGTGCGGCGCGGCGGTCAGTGCTCAGTGCTCAGTGCTCAGTGCGGCTCGACGTCGAGCGCCCCGCTCGCCGCCAGCTCGGCGTCGAGCTCGGCGTCGAGCTCGGCCGTGCGGGCGTCCTCGTAGCGGACCCATCGCAGCACGATGGGGATCATGATGAGGAACATCAGGCTGTCGCCGCCCACCCACATGATCGCCCCGCCGACGTGGAGGTCGGTGAGGAGCGACGGTCCCCACGAGCGGGGGTGGGCGAAGTAGTAGGGGAAGAGCTCGTGGGTGGTCGAGGTGAGGGCCAGCCCGGTGAAGGTGTCCACGGGGACGGCGAGGGCCACGTAGAGGAGCTGGAGCGGCGGGATGAGCGGGTGGCGGGACGTCTCGACCGCGACCACGGGGCGGAAGAACAGGTAGCCGATGACGAGGAAGAGGACGTGCTCGAGGTCGTGGACCGGCGCGTACACGAGCGTCCAGTTGTAGAGGCTGGTCAGGTGGGTGACCGGGATGAAGGCGAAGTAGAGGACGAAGCCCGTGATCGGGTGGCCCACCACCTCGGCGACCCGCGACCGCATGGCCCGCTCGACGAGCCGGTGCGCCTCGCCGCCCGTCGCCTCGACGAGGAGGTCGAGGGGGGCGCCGAGGGCGAAGAGCGGTCCGGCGATCATGACCAGCAGCAGGTGCTGGACCATGTGGTCGTAGAAGAGGGTGCTGTCGTAGGCGCCGACGAACGACTCGATGGCGACGGCGGTGACCACCATGCCGGCGACGAAGGCGACGGTCCGGCGCACCGACCAGGTGCCGCCCGGTCGGACCCGCACCCGCTGGACGCCCCACAGGTAGCAGCCGAGGGCGACGACCATGAGCGCGGTCGGCACGGCACCGACCTCGGTGATCCCCATGTGGGACCAGTCGAGCGGGGGGAGGGCGACCGCCACCA
>JAJZJT010000005.1 GCA_021809995.1 Actinomycetes bacterium | reverse complement strand
GCCGGGCGGTGGCGCTGCGCGCTACCGCCGGCCCGGGAGGGACGTGCAGCGTGCCCGGGGACGGTCACGGGGTCCTGCCGGTCGGGGGTGGCCCTCCCGAGGAGAGCGCGTCGCGACCGCGGAAGGCGGCCGAGGGTCCGAGCGCCTCTTCGATGCGGAGGAGCTGGTTGTACTTGGCGACCCGGTCCGAGCGCGCCGGGGCGCCCGTCTTGATCTGCCCGCAGTTGGTGGCGACGGCCAGGTCGGCGATGGTCGCGTCCTCGGTCTCGCCCGAGCGGTGCGACATCACGCAGGCGTACGACGACCGGGTGGCGAGGGCCATCGTGTCGAGCGTCTCGGTCAGGGTGCCGATCTGGTTCACCTTGATGAGGATGGCGTTCGCCGTACCGGCGTCGATGCCACGGCGCAAACGAGCCTCGTTGGTCACGAAGAGGTCGTCGCCGACCAACTGGACACGCCCGCCCAGCGCCTCGGTGAGCGCCGCCCACCCGTCCCAGTCCTCCTCGGCCATGCCGTCTTCGATCGAGACGATCGGGTACCGGTCGCAGAGGTCGACGTAGTACTCGACGAGCTCACCCGGGCGCAGGCTGCGTCCTTCGCCGGCGAGCTCGTAGGTCCCGTCGCGGAACAGCTCGCTCGAGGCCGGGTCCATGGCGATGGCGATCTCGTCACCAGGCGTGCGGCCGGCCGCCTCGATGGCCTCCACCAGTACCTGCACGGCAGCCTCGTTGGAGTCGAGGTTGGGGGCGAAGCCACCCTCGTCCCCCACCGCCGTCGACAAGCCGCGTGCTTTCAACACCTTCGCCAGTGCGTGGTAGGTCTCGACGCTCCACCGCAATGCCTCCGAGAACGACGCCGCCCCGACCGGCATGACCATGAACTCTTGTAGGTCGATCGAATTGTCGGCGTGCACGCCACCGTTGACGACGTTCAACATCGGCACTGGCAGGACGTGGGCGTTCGCGCCCCCGACGGCCCGGAAGAGGGGCAGGCCGAGCTCGCTGGCCGCCGCCTTGGCGCACGCCAGCGACGCACCGAGGATGGCGTTCGCCCCGAAGCGGGCCTTGTTGTCGGTCCCGTCTGCGTCCACCATGGCGAGGTCGATGGCGCGCTGGTCGACGGCGTCGAAGCCGACGAGCAGGTCGGCGATCGCCCCGTTCACGTGCTCCACGGCGCGGGTGACCCCCTTGCCGCCGAAGCGTTCCCCGCCGTCGCGCAGCTCGACCGCTTCGAACGTCCCCGTCGACGCGCCAGAGGGCACGATGGCCCGCCCGACCGCGCCGGAGTCGAGGACGACCTCGACCTCGACCGTCGGGTTGCCGCGGGAGTCGAGGACCTCCCGCCCGATCACCTGCTCGATGGTGCTCACGCTCTGCTGTCGCTCCTGTTTCGACCCGGGTCGACGCTACCAGGTGCCACCGCCCCGACCTGGGCATTCACTGCGCGGGTGCGGTCTCCTCCGCGGTGTCGACCCCGCCCGGTGCCGGCTCGTCGCCCGGCGGGTCGAGAACCCCCTCGCGCCGACGGATCTCGGCGCGGAAGCGCCGGGCGCGGTCGCGCAGCGTGGTCTCGGCGTCGACCCCCACGACGTTGGCCAACGCCACGGCGTCGAAGAGCAGCTCGCCCAGCGGGCCGGCCGGTTCGGCGGCGCCGAGGACGGCTCGGGGCGCGTCGGCGAGCCGCCCGGCCAGCTCGGCCGCTCCCGGCTCGTCGATGCCGACGGTCGCGGCCTTGTGCAGCAGCTTCGCGACGACGGCCAGGGAGGGGAGCGCTCGCGGGACGCCGTCGGTCACGCTGGTGCGCTGCTTCTCGGCGAGCTTGCGCACCTCCCAGTCGGCGGCCAGTGCGCCGGGCTCCGTCACCTGGCCCGCCTCGGGGCCGAAGACGTGGGGGTGGCGCGCCACCAGCTTGTCGTGGACACCACGCGCCACGTCGGCGAGCTCGAACCGGCCGGCCTCGGCGGCGATGGCAGCGTGGAGGAAGACCTGGAAGAGGACGTCGCCGAGCTCCTCCTCGAGCGCGGCCACCGCTCCGGCCTCCGACGGGGCGCCGGCGGCTGGCAGGTCGGCGGCAGGAGTGCCGTGAGCAGCGCGCTCGTCGATGCCAGCGAGCTCGTCGATGGCCTCGAGTGCCTCGTGGGCCTCTTCGAGCAGGTGCCTGGCGAGCGAGCCGTGCGTCTGGCGCCGGTCCCAGGGACACCGTTCGCGCAGGACGTGGACGAGCTCGTCGAGGGCCACGAGCTCGGCGGCGACCGGTGCGGCGAGCTCGGGGACCCACAGTGAGGTGAGGTGGTCGGGGACGACGCCACGGTCGAGGTCGGCCCAGGCGACCTCGTAGACCTGCTCGTCGGGGAGCCCGAGGTGGTGGAGCACGGTGACCGACGTGCCCGGCGGCGGCTCGGCCGCCAACTTGACCTCCGAGAGGACGTCGCGTGCGTAGCACTGGGCGACGAGGAGCGGACCCGTCAGGCCCGCCGCGGCCGTGGCGAACGCCGTGGCGTCGACCAGGTGCAGCCCGGCGGTGACCGGGTCGACACCGAGCCGGGCGCATGCGAGGTCCACGAACGAGACGGCGGGGTGGACGACGAGCGAGACGCCCCCGTCGACCACGGCCGGGTGACGGCCGAGGAGGACCACGGTGCGCTCGGCGACCATCGGCGATCCGGGGACGGCGTAGACGACGCTCCCCGCCGAACGGGCAAGGGCCACGAGCTCGTCGACGATCGTCTCGTAGACCTCCTCGAAGGTCGTCGCCTGCTCGTAGTGCTCGTCGAAGGTGGCGACGCCGGCAAAGGCGGTCGCGGCCGGATGACGGCCGGTGCGGAGCCGGGCTGGGCCCGGCCCCCGGAGCAAGTCCGCGGCCTCTGCGGTGACCAGCTCGGGACCAGCCGGTCCGAGCCCCACGACGTGGACGGTCGGGCCCGGGGATCGCATCCCTCGCGGGCGCTCCCCGTCAGCCACCTGAGGTCGTACGGCCCCCGCTCGACGTCGGGCCGCCCGAGCCCGACGCACCCGTGCCGACGCCCGCAGCGCCCGGGACCAACGACGCGCTGGCCGGCGGCCGTGCCACCGAGCCCGACGCGGCTGCGAGGAGGAACCGGGCAGGCGGCGCCACCGGGGGGACGACGGACGGCGGCTTCCACGAGCCGTAGCGGGGGTCGACGGTCACCGCCGAGCGGCGGGAGAAGGCGACGACCTCGCGCGACACCCGGCTGACGTTCGAGGCCGACTCCATCAGCTGTTGACGGATGCCGCTCGCCACCTGCGACAGTGGCTCGAGCGTGCGCTTGGTGACCTCGTAGAGCAGCCAGGCGCCCGATGCCGAGTCCTGGACGGGACCGATGGGCTTGCCCACCTTCACCGGCGCCGTCTGCTGGAGGGCCTGGTCGACCTGGGCCTCGGACTGGTTGCAGCCGATCGCGCCGCCCGATCCCGCCGACTGGGCGTCGAGGGAGTGGGCCTTCGCGACCGAGGCGAACGAGGTACCGGCGTTGATCTCGGTCAGGTACTGCTGGGCGTGCGCCTGGGTGTCCGTCACGATCACGCTCACGCAGTCGGCCTGGAACTGGGTGGGGTTGGCCAAGTAGTACCGCAGCACGGCCCGGTTGGACAGGTTGGCGCCGTCGCTCAGCAGCGCCTCGTCCACGGCCTGGTTCCGGATCTGCGCGGCCCGCTCGCTGGCCGGCAGGCCGGCCAGCACCTGCGCCCCCGTCAAGGTGGCCCCGGACGCCGTCTCGCAGGCGGAGACCCCACCGCTCTGGGCGGCCACCGACGCCGCGGAGGCGATCTCGCCGTCGAGGAGCGACTCGAGGTCATGGCGGGCCGTGGCCAGGTCGCCAGCGGTGATGTCGAGGTGCTTCGCCGCCGCGAGCTGGCGCGAGAGCGTGTTCCCGATCCGGTTGTCGAGGATGTCATCGGCGAACTGCATGGTGTAGGTGTCGCCGCTGCCCGTCCCCTGCACCTGCAGGGAGGTGCCCGCCCCGACCTCGACCGAGAGCAGGCACGCGCCTGCCTGGGTGTGGGTGTAGGCCTGCAGTGCCTGGTTGAGGCCGGCCTGGGAGAGGGTCGTGCCGTTCACCGTGGCGGCGGCGGGGAGGACGTCGCACGCCGTGGCCAGCGTTCCGGCCAAGACGACGGCGAGCACGGGCACGGCGAGGGAGGCGATGCGCTTCACGGCGGCGATGCTACCGGGTGCCCCGTGGCGGCTCGGATCGACCCCGGTCGCGGCGCCTGGTCCGGCCGGTCCTCCTCGGTCCCCGATCAGGCCGCGGGGACGAGCTGGCGGAGGAGCTCGACGAGGACCGGGGCGTACCGACCGTCCGCCGGCTTGGCCAGCGGGACGAGGAGCCGACGCTGGTCCTCGAGGAGGGTGGCGCCGGGTGCGAGGCGCCGGAGCCGGACGCTCGCCGAGGCGGGCAGCACGACCGGGGCGAGCTTCGCCGTCGCCCGGCCGCCACCCATCCCCCCGCGCGGGACCTGCACGGCAAGGTCCTCGATGCCGAGGCGGAGGCACTCGACGCGCAGGCGGGCCACCTCGAGCAACGCCTCGGCCTCCGGGGGCGGAGGGCCGAACCGGTCCGTCCACTCGGCCCGGACGTCGTCGACCTGGTCCGCCGTCCGCACGTTGGCGAGCCGGCGGTACGCCTCGAGGCGCACGTCCTCGGCCTCGACGTACTCGGCCGGCAGGTGGGCGGCGTCGGGGACGTCGATCGACAGGTCGACCGGCGTGGGACGGGCCTCGCCCTTCAGCTCCGCCACCGCCTCGGAGACCAGCTGGACATAGAGGTCGTACCCCACCGCCGCGATGTGGCCCGACTGGTCGCGCCCGAGAAGATTGCCCGCTCCCCGGATCTGCAAGTCGCGCAGGGCGATCTTGAAGCCCGAGCCGAGGTCCGTGTGGTCCCCGATCGTCCGGAGGCGCTCGTAAGCCTGCTCCGAGAGCACATGGTCGGGCGGGTGGAAGAGGTACGCGTAGGCGCGCTGACCGGCCCGGCCGACGCGGCCCCGGAGCTGGTGGAGCTGGCCCAGGCCCAGAAGGTCGGCCCGGTCGACGACGAGCGTGTTGACCGTGGGCATGTCGATGCCCGACTCGATGATCGTCGTGCAGACGAGCACGTCGTAGCGCCGCTGCCAGAAGTCGAGCACGATCTGCTCGAGCGCGCCCTCGTCCATCTGGCCGTGCGCCACAGCCACCCTCGCCTCGGGGGCGAGGCGCCGGACCCGCTCGGCCACCTGCTCGATGTCCTGCACCCGGTTGTGGACGAAGAACACCTGGCCCTCGCGCAGCAGCTCGCGCCGGATGGCCTCGGCCACCGCCCCCTCGTCGTACTCGCCGACGTGGGTGAGGATGGGCCGGCGGGCCGCCGGGGGCGTGTTCACCATCGACAGGTCGCGGATCCCGGTGAGGGCCATCTCGAGGGTCCGAGGTATCGGGCTGGCACTGAGCGTGAGGACGTCCACCCCTTGGGCGAGCGTCTTGATGGCCTCCTTGTGGGTGACGCCGAAGCGCTGCTCCTCGTCGACCACGAGGAGGCCGAGCTTGGCGAAGGACACGTCGGCGGCCAGCAGCCGGTGCGTGCCGACGACGACGTCGACCGACCCGTCGGCCAGGCCAGCCAGGACGGCCTTGGCCTGGGCGGGGGTGAGGAACCGGCTGAGGAGCTCGACCCGGACGGGGAACGGCTCGAAGCGGTCGGTGAAGGTCTGGGCGTGCTGGCTCGCCAGCAGGGTGGTCGGTACGAGCACGGCCGCCTGGCGACCGTCCTGGACGGCCTTGAAGACAGCCCGGATCGCCACCTCGGTCTTGCCGAAGCCGACGTCGCCGCAGACCAGGCGGTCCATCGGCTGGGGGCGCTCCATGTCGGCCTTGACCTCCTCGATGGCCCGGAGCTGGTCGGCCGTCTCGACGAAGGGGAACGACGACTCGAGCTCGGCCTGCCACGGGGTGTCGGTCGCGAAGGCGTGACCGGGCACCTGCAGGCGGGCTCGGTAGAGGCCCACGAGCTCCTCCGCGATCTCGTGGACGGCGGCGCGGGCCTTCGCCCGGGTCCGCTGCCACTCCGAGCCGCCCAGTCGGCTCACCGTCGGGGTGTCCCCGCCGGTGTACGGCGTGAGCAGCTCGATCTGGTCGGTGGGCAGGTAGAGCTTGTCGGCGCCGCGGTACTCGAGGAGGAGGTAGTCGCGGGTGACGCCGCCCATCGTCCGGGTCACCATGCCGCCGTAGCGGGCGACTCCGTGCTGTCGGTGCACGACGTAGCTGCCCGGCGCCAGGTCGTCGAAGAACCCGTCGACCGGACGAGCCCGGGTCCGCGCCAGGCGGTGTGGCCGCCGCCGTCCGGTGAGGTCCGACTCGGCCAGCACGGCGAGCCGGGCAGCGGGCAGGACGAAGCCTCGGTCGAGCGCGGCCACCGCCACCTGCACTCCGGGCGGGCCGAGGGCGGGCGCTCCGTCGGTGATCGCCACCTGCACCCCTTCGGCTTCGAGCGTGGCCGTCAGGCGCTCGGCACCCGGCCTCGAGGCCGCGCACACCACGACCCGGGAGCCACCACCCACCAACGCTCCGACCTGTCCGGCCAGGGCAGCGGCATCTCCCAGCACCGGCTGCCAGCCGCGGCTCTCGAGGGTGGGCACGTCGCCCCCGTCCGACGTGAGAGGAAGTGAGAGAACAGCGGCCGTGGTGCGGGCCAGGAGCCGGTCGTAGGTGGCGTGGAGCCGTGGGGCGTCCGCGTCCGCGCCGAGACCCCAGGTCTGGGCCAGGGCATCGGCGAGCGCGGCCTCCTCGTCGGCCAGCTCGGCCGCGCGATCGCGGACGCGACCCGGCTCGACGACGACGACGAGCCCACCGGGGCCGAGCAGGTCGGGGAGCAGCTCGCCGCGCAGCGTGCCGCCCATGCCGGCGCCGTCGCTCGGGGGGGGCGTACCGTCAACGTCGAGCAGCCACGGCAGCCACGACTCCATGCCGTCGAACAGCTCCCCGTCGGCCAGTCGCCGCCACTGCTGGTGCCCCCAGGGGGCCTCTTCGACGAGCCGGGCCGCCCGGGCCCGGACGGCTTCGTCGGGCAGGAGCTCGCGGCATCCCGTGAGCCGGACGACCGACACGTCCTCGACGGAGCGCTGGTCGGCGACGTCGAAGCGGGTGAGGCGGTCGACCTCGTCGCCCCACAGGTCGATCCGCACGGGCAGGTCGTCGGTCGGCGGGAACACGTCGACGATCCCGCCGCGCACCGCCAGCTCGCCCCGGTGCTCGACCAGTGGCTCGCGTCGGTAGCCGAGCCCGACCAGTCGGGCCACCAGCCCCTCGGCGTCGACGCGAGCACCCTTTGCGACCACCACGGGACGCGCCGCAGACCGCCAGGGGCCGAGGCGCTGCAGGAGCGCCTTGACCGGCGCCACGACGACGTCGACGGGTTCGGCGCCCTCCGCCCACGTGTCCGGACCACCGTCGGCCGCGAGCGCATCGTTCGGTGCGTCGGCACCGCCGGCCAGCGGACCGGGCCCCGCAGACGTGCCGGCCAGGGACGAGAGGACGGCGAGCCGCTGGCCCATCGTCGACACCTCGGGGCTCACCCGCTCGAACGGGAGGGTCTCCCACGCCGGGAACAGCTCGACGCGTCCCTCGACGAAGAGGGCGATATCGTGCGCCAACTGCTCGGCGGCCACCCCGGTCGGAGCCACGACCAGCACCGGGCGCCGGGTGCCGAGGCGGACGACACCTGCGACGGCGATCGCCTGGGCGGGCGTCGCGACGGCCAGCGCCGCATTCGACAGGCCGACCACGCGGGTCATGACCGGGTCGTCGCGCAGGGCGCCGGGCAGGGCGTGGAGGCTCACCGCTCGTTCACCGGCTCAGGGTACCGTCCGGTCGCGACGGCGGGACCACCGGCGTCCCGATGGTCGCGACCGGGCCTCACGCCCGCACGTTGAAGCGGTTCATCGCCGTCTCGGCGCCCTCGCGGACCACGACCTCGACGGCGTCGGCCGCCTCGGCGACGGCCACGGCCAACAGCTCGCGCTCGGCACGCCCGGGACGGCGGAGCACGTAGTCGGCCCCCGCCTGTCGGCCCGGTGGCTTGCCGATCCCGATCCGCACCCGCGTGTACCCACGGGCGTGGAGGTGCTGGTCGACCGATCGGAGCCCATTGTGACCGGCATCGCCTCCGCCCACCTTCACCTTGAGCCGCCCAGGTGGCAGGTCGAGCTCGTCGTGGACCACCACCAGGCGGGCGGCGAGCTCGTCCCCGTCACCGATGTCGATGCCCGCTCGCCGGGCCAGCACGACGACGGCGCGACCTGAGTCGTTCATGTAGGTCGTCGGCACGGCGAGCACGACCCGAGTGCCGTCGATCCGGGCGTCGCCGACCAAGGCGCTCGAACGCTTGTCCGCACGCAGTCGCGCACCGTGACGGTGGGCGAACTCGGCCACCGCGTCGCCGCCGACGTTGTGGCGCGTCCCGTCGAACTCGGCACCGGGGTTGGCCAGGCCGACGACCAGCACGTCGGCTGAGCCCTCCGGCGCGGGCCCGTCGTGCCCGGCGGCCCAGAGACGCAGGGTCAGCTCTCCGAGGTGGACGCCTCGGCGGTCGCAGACGCGGCGTCGCCTTCTTCGGCCCCACCCTCCTCGGCCGTCGTCTGCACCCTCGGCGGGATGCCGCTCACCACGGGGGTCTCCGGATCGGTGTCGGCCTCGACACCGGCAGGGAGCACGATGTCGGAGACGTGGAGGGAGACGCCGATGGTGAGCGACGAGATGTCGAGGTCGACCGAGCTCGGGATGTCGGCCGGACGGGCCTTCACGGGCAGGGTGAAGAGCAGCTGGTCCACGATCCCGTCACCGTGGCTGACCTCGATCGCCTCGCCGACGAGGACGATGGGCACCTCGGCGGCGATGACCTCGTCGCGCCGGACGATCTGGAAGTCGACGTGGGCGACCGTGTTGCGCACCGGATGGCGCTGGATGTCACGGGCGAGCGTCAGGTGGCTACGACCGTCGACCTCGAGGGACAGCAGGGTGTTCAGACCGGCCTCCCCCGACATCGCCGCCCGGAACTCACGGGCGTCGACGGCCACCGGTACGGGTTCGAGCCCGTGCCCGTAGAGGACGCCCGGGATCTTCCCCTCGGTGCGCAGACGTCGGGTCGCGCTCGAACCGGTGGTCCTGCCGACCTCGGCAGCAAGCGTGATCTCGGGCATGGGGACTCCTCGGGATGGGACGTTCGAACAGCGCAGAGGTGAGCTCCACGCCGACGGAGCGACGTGCCGGTCAGGACCGGTTGCGCCACCGGCGAACGGGCGGGGGTCCTGCCCGATCGCAGCGCTCAATGCTAGACGCTCTTGGTGGGGCTCGGCGACCGGCGGTCGTCCCGCTGACCGCGCGGGGCGTGTCGTCGGGCACGACGACTGCGAGCGCGGCCGGACCAGCGCCGACGCGGCCCCCCCGGTACGCTGGCGAGGTCTCGGCAGCAGCGGAGGCCCTGGCCAGCGAGCGGCGGACGTCCCGGTCCCGGGACACCGGCGGGCGAGCGGGAGCGGAAAGCGTTGGAGGTTCCGATGGAAGGTGACGTGTTGTCGGTCGAGCGGGTGATCGCGGCCCCGCCCGAGGAGATCTTCGCCGTCGTCGCCGACGCGGCCCGCCATCCGGACATCGACGGGTCCGGCACGGTCAAGCAGGTGAAGGCCGGGGCTCCGCAGCGCCTGGGGCCCGGCTCCACCTTCGGCATGGCCATGCGGATGGGCATCCCGTACTCGATGGTCAACACCGTGGTCGAGTTCGAGCAGGACCGGCGCATCGCCTGGCAGGCGCGCCTGCCCGGCGCGCTCGGGCTCCTGGTGGGCGGACGGATCTGGCGCTACGAGCTCGAGCCGGCAGACGGCGGCACGCGCGTGCGCGAGAGCTGGGACATCTCACGAGACCGGCAGCGTCCGCTCCTCAAGCTCGGCAAGCTCCCCGAGACGACCAGGCGCAACATGGAGCGCACGCTCGAGCGGCTCGACCACCTCGTCGCCGGCGACTGAGGGCCGGCGCCGGCGCGTCGACCGCCTGCGGGTAACGTGCCGCCGATGGCGACGGCCGCTTCCCGACCCGGCGCTGGGGGCACGCCCGGCGGGACCGCCGAGGTGATCATCGAGACGCGCGGCCTCACCAAGGTCTATGCCGGGGCCGACTTCCGGGCCGTGGACGGCCTCGACCTCACGGTGGCGACCGGCGAGATCTTCGGGCTGCTCGGCCCGAACGGGGCCGGCAAGACCACCACCGCGGGGATGCTCACGACCCGGGTCGTCCCCACTTCCGGCGAGGCCCGTGTCGGGGGCGTGGACGTCGTCGCCCACCCGGCCCTCGTCAAGCAGATCATCGGCATCGTCAGCCAGCAGAACACGCTCGACCGCCAGCTCACCGTGTGGGAGAACCTCTACTTCCACGGGCGGCTCTTCGGCATGGGTGGAGACGAGTCACGTCGCATGGCCGACCGCCTGCTCGAACGCTTCCAGCTCGCCAAGTGGGCCACGGCGTCCGTCTACGCGCTCTCCGGCGGCATGGCCCAACGCCTGATGGTCGCCCGGGCCATCTTCCACCGGCCGGCCGTCCTCTTCCTCGACGAGCCGACCGCCGGCCTCGACCCCCAGAGCCGGCTCGTGCTCTGGGACCTCCTGCGCGAGCTGAACGAGGAGGGCCAGACCATCCTCCTCACGACCCACTACATGGAGGAAGCTGACCAGCTCTGCGGGCGGGTGGCGATCATGGACCACGGGCAGATCCTCGCCCTCGACACCCCCGCCGCCCTCAAGCAGGCCGTCGGAGCGGACACCATCGTCCGGATCACCTCGAGCGGCGACCCCGGCCGCCTCGGCGCCCACCTGCGTGGCGAGGTCGCCGGCGTGACTGCCGTCCGCCAGCGCGACGGCGCCGTCGAGCTGCACGTGCAGGGGCGCGACGGTCTCGTCCCAGCCGTCGTGGCCGCCGCCGAGCGAGGCGGCTTCCCCGTCCTCGACCTGTCGATCAACGAGCCCACCCTCGAGACCGTGTTCATCGGGCTCACCGGCAAGGAGCTGCGCGACTGATGGACACGGCCACCACGACCTCGGATGGGAGCGATCCGGTCCCCGGACCGCCGCCCGACGACCGGTCGGCGTTGCCGCCCATCGCCGTCCACCCGAGCCGCTCGACGCTGACAGCCAGCCGAGCCGCGTTGTGGGCGCTCGTCCTGCGCGACCTCGTCGTGCTGCGCAAGCACTTCGTCGAGTTCGCCGTCCGCACCGTGGTCCAGCCCTTCCTCCTCTGCTTCGTCTTCCTCTTCGTCTTCCCGAAGATCGGCCAGGGCATCGGGGGAGGCGGGGGCGCGGCGAACGAGTCGGCCTTCGCCACCGTGCTCGTCGCGGGAGTCGTGGGCATCTCGACGATGTTCCAGGGGATCCAGGCCGTCGCCACCCAGCTCGCCCAGGAGTTCGGCTTCACCCGCGAGATCGAGGACCGCGTCCAGGCCCCGTGCCCGATCTGGCTGGTCGCCGGGGCCAAGGTCCTCTCCGGCGCCGTACAGGGGGTCATCGCCGCCGTCATCGTGCTCCCCATCGCCGCCGTGGTGCACGCCCCCGGGGTGGAGGCCCACCTCACGCTGCACTGGTGGGTCGTCCTCACCCTCATCCCGCTCTCGTGCATCGCCATGTCGTCGCTCGGGTTGATCCTCGGCACGTCGTTCGAGCCCCGCAACATCGGGCTCATGTTCGGCTTCGTCGTGCTGCCGATCACGTTCCTCGGCGGCACCTACTACCCATGGACCCGCCTCGCCCCGGTCACGATCGGCGGGTTCCCCTGGCTGCAGACCCTCGTGCTCGTCAACCCGCTCATCTACGTCAACGAGGGGATGCGGGCTGCCTTCACCACTGCACCCCACATGCACCTCTACGTCGTCTACCCGGTGCTCGTCGGGTTCTGCGTCGCCTTCATGGCCCTCGGCCTGCACAACTTCCGCCGACGCGTGCTGTCGTGAGGACCGGCCCCGGGCAGCCTCTGGGGCGACGGGCTGGCAGCAGATGCGCCGTGGGTCGAGCCGCCAGCCTCGCTGTCAGGCTCCCGACGCGGCCTTGGGCAGGCGCGAGCGTCGCGACAGCTGCCGGTACAGGTCGATCGTCGCCGGGTGGACCGAGTCGCACGGTTCGACGTCGTCGGCGACCAGGGTGAGCAGCTCGGCCATGGCCGCGTCGACACCGGCGACGTTGCCGGCGAGGTCCGCCGCACGCATGAGCATGCGGTACAGCCGCTCGTCGTAGGGGCTCACCCGCAGGCCCCGGCGCGCTGCCCAGCTCGACGCCCCGGCATCTCCGCGCCGCAGGGCGGCCGCCGAGCAGCGGCCCGCCACGTCGACGACGGACGCCTCGATGGCCGGCGCGATGCCCTCGAGCAGCGGCCAGTCGGGAGCGCGCAGTCCTTCGAACGGCCTCCCGCGCACCAGGTCGAGCGCCTCCGCCCACGCGTCGGGGTCGTCTTCGTCTGCGAGCCGGACGAAGCGCGCCCAGTCGGTCCCGACGGTCGAGCGCAACCGGAGCCGACCCTGAGACTTCGGCAGGTGGTCGAGGCCGTCCCTGGCGACGCCGAGCGTGCGCCGAGCCACCGATGCCGTCGAGTGGAGGCTCGAGGGCGCGAGCGTCCGGTCGGGCCAGAGCGCGGCAGCCCACGTGTCCGTCGTCGCCCCGCGCTCGTGCATCGCCAGGTAGACCACCAGCTCGCGGGCCCAGGCCCGCGTGAACGGACGGGCGACGCCGCGGATCTCGACCGGGCCGAGCACGAGGACCTCGACCTCGGGGCCCGTCGGCTCCACGGGGGCTACCGGCGGGGAGCTCGCTTCGTCCGCCGCCGCGGGTCTCGTCGCCGGCCCGTACCACCGCGGCAGCGGCATCGTCAGCGCTCGGTACGGCTTGGCATCCGCGCCGACCGTGTCCGAGCGTGCTGCCGACACCAGCGCCGCGAGCGCCTCGGCCGCGGCGGGCGCAAGGCCCGCCGCGCACCCGTCCGCGGTCCCGGTGTCTTGCCAAGTCGGCTCGCCTGGAACCGGTTCGCTCGCCGCGGCGCCGCCCACCGCCGATGGGAAGCCGTGCGGGGAGACGAACGACGCGGGATCGCCGACACGAGCACGTCGGGCGCCGTGCTCGTCCCCGGAGCGCACAGGCTCCTCGGGGACGAGCACGGGCCCTGCTCGGCCCGGCCATGGCTCCGCCGCCACGACCGTGGTCCCGCCACCGACCGCACAGGAGAGGCCCACGAGCCGCTCCACGTCACTGCGCCGACACCGTGACCCGCACACGACGAGCAGCGAGGGGAGCGAGCACCCCGCCGGCCCGTCGGCGGGTACCGGACCCGGTCCTCGCTCCTCGGGTCCGCATCGCGAGCTCGGCGAGGCCGGCTCGGCGAGCTCGCCGAGCTCGGCGAGCACCGGGCCAGCCTCGGCGGCAACGTCGACGCCGGGAAGACCCGGGGGGACGAGGTCGAGGCCGACAACCACCACCCGAGCCGAGGAGCGCCACGGGGCCGTCGCCAGCTCGACCACGAACGAGCGGAGCTGTGCGTCGACCACCTCGGGAGCGCCTTCCACGTACGTCGGCCCGACAGCGAGCAGGTCGACGAGTGCTGCGGACGCCGCACTGACGGCGACGGTGACAAGGGCGAGGGGCGAGACCTCGACGCCGGAACCCCCGTCGTGGGCGAGGGGCGAGACCTCGACGCCGGAACCCCCGTCGTGGGCGAGGGGCGAGCGTCGGAGCGCGGGACGGGGCACCGCCCACCAGCCCGGTTCCGGCAGGGCCCGGAAGGGCTCGGGGAGCAGCGGTCCATCGACCTCTGGCGAACCCGACGAGGCGACGAGGACGGCGATCTCGGAGCCGCTGACGGCCACGGCGCGCACGCCGAGCCCTTTCGCCACCCTCGTCTGCGCGCCGAGCGCCGTCCGGACGAGCCCGAGGACCTGCATCACGTCACGCACGTCCTCGATGCGAGCCCCCGTGCGCAGCTGTCGCTCGAGCGCGACTGCGGGACCGTCAGCGAGGCGCGGGAGCCGGCCACTCTGCCGGCGACGCCACTGGGCGCGCCGGAGCCGCTCGGCCAACGCGGTCAGGCCCGCGCCGAGGCCGACCGCCGTGCCGAGCTCGAGCACGGCGGGCCCCCGGGGCCCCTGCCCGACGCCGAGGAGCTCGGCGTCCGCGCGCGCACCTTCGCGTAGCGCCATGGCGTCGACCGCCCACGACACGCCCGCAACCGTGGTTCGGCGTCCCTCGGCCCCGGGTGCATCGGCCAGCAGTCGGTCGGCAGGCACGCCTCCGGGTGAGCACGGCTCTGGACCGGAGGTGCCGGGCAGGCGGAGCCGCCACCCCGGGCGCACCCAGTGGTCCGAGCCGAGCGCACCACCGTCGGGTTGCACGACGCCGTAGTTGAGGGACGCGAGCTCCGGCCACCGGAGGGACGAGCCGAGCTCGCGGTCGGCGATCGACCAGAGCGTCTCGCGCCGAGCGACGACGTGGACTCGTCCCGATCCCCCGAGCGGCGTCCGTTCGTCGTCCTGCCGTGACAGCTGCCCGGCCGGGTGGTCGCCGCCATCTCCCGCCTGTCCGCCAACGGGACCGTCGCCGACGGGACCGTCGCCGACGACCGATCCTGCGGTCTCCTGGGTCGCGGAGCCGGCAGGTGGGACCGCGCTTCCCGTGAACCATGCGGAGAAGTCGTCGAGGACGGGGACGTCCGGCATGCAGGGGCCATCGGGCCTGCCCTCGAAGTCGCCGGTGCGGCTCACTGACACCCGTCTGGTCGCCGCCGCCCAGGGCCGCGGGGCGACGCGCATGCGGCCTGCGAGCGGGATGACGACGGTACCGGGCGGTGAGCCGCGCAGCCCTCCCCCGCCAGGGACGGTCGCACGCCCGTCCAGCTGGCCGGCACGGCTCAGCGCCCCGAGTGCGAGGACGCTCCCGACGAGGACGGCCGCCACGGATTGGAGCGTGCGAGCCGCCGGAAGGCGCGTCGCCGGGAGCCCTCGTCGTCGGGCACGCGCTTCGACCACCAGGCACGCGCACATCGACACCCAGACCAGCCACGCCACAGCGATGCACACTGCGACGACCCATGCGACGACGTCGGACGGTCGGATCGGGGCGTGTCGGGCCACGAGCTCGGGCAGACGTACGATGCCGTCAGTCAGGTGCACTGCGAACGGGCTGCCTCCGACAGCGGCGAGCACGGCGGGGACGCCCACGGTCACGGCGACGATGGCGCACCCGCCCAGCAGCCGTCGTAGGAGCGATCGCTGGCGCCCTCCGGTACGCATGCCCGCTCAGCCTCGCTCCGTGACCTTGGCGACCTCGGCGACACCCGCTACGTCGACTGCGGTGGCGGACGCCGAGACGGTGATCGACGGCACGCCGACGATACCGAGCAGGAGCGTCGGGACTCGATAGGAGACGACGACCGTGACCTGGCCCCGCGAGACGATGACGCGGCCCGGATGGCCGGCGGCCACAGTCGCGGCGAACGCGGCGCGTCGGGCGTCCGTTGGGTCGACAGCGAGCGTCCCTTGCCGCAGTCCCGCAACCGAAAGCTGGCCCGCTCCGGCTCGCGCCGCGTCGGCCGCCTCTGTCGCCGCCGCCTGCTTCGCCGCCATCGCGCGGCCGCCGTCGCACACCAGGCCCAAGAGGGCGATCAGGGGAACGACGAGCAGCGTGACGTAGGCGGCGACGATGCCGCGCTCACCGGCCCCTGACAGACGGTGCCGGACGGTCCCGTGGAACCAGGTGCGCAGTCGGAGGCTCATGCGAACGCCCGGTACCGGTCGAGTGGCGCCGTCGTCGTCGCCGACACGGTGGCGACCGGGGGGAGACCAAGCACGGCCATGCCGCCGAGGTCGAGCCGGCAGGTGATCGTGACCGTGACGCTGCCGCCAGGCACGAACGCCGACGTGTTCGTGTGCACGCCGACGTGCGCACAGGGACGACCGCCGCCCAGCCCCGTCGCCGCCATGGCCGACGCTTCGGTCGCCGCCGCTCCGCCGTCCGGAGCGACCGCCGCCGCCTGCGCCGCCGCCCGCGCCGCCTCCTCGACTCGTTGGCGCGCGGTAGTGACCGTCGAGAACGTGGCGGCGAGGAGCCAGAGCACCACCAGCACCGGCGCGACCACCGCGAGCTCGACGGTAGCGCTCCCCCCATCGGTCCGCCGGAGCACCGACCTGGCGGGGGCGAGCGCCTGGGCCCGTCGGGCGCGCCGAGAGCCCCCCGACCGAGGTCCGCGCCGCAACGCTCCCGAGCAGCCGCTCCGTGCAGACCATGACGGCTCGGCCTCAGCCACCGACCGGCCTCGGCCCAACGCCACCGGCGCCGACGATGAAGCGCTGGCGGGGTCCGACGACGGACGCGGACACGGCCAGGTCGAGGCCGGGCAGCACGGCGGGAGCTGTCCCCGTCACGCGGACGCTCGTCGTACCCGTCGTGTCCTGCCGGACGACCACTCGGGCTCCACCGACCGACGAACCGGCACCAGACAGGACGCTTTCCGCGGCCCGCGTGCCCGCCCCGCTCGTTCCCCCGTACACGGTCGCCGCGCCATTCGCCTCGGCTGCGGCGAGCTGCACCACCTGTTCGGCATGGCCCCACAGGACGAACTGGACGGCGGCGAGCACCAGGAGCATCAGCAGGGGGACGAGGACCACGACCTCGACCACCGTCGAACCGAGGTCGAGGATGTCGTTCGTCCCTGTGCGAGCGGTCAATTCAGGTTGATCGACTTGGCCTTCTGGGTGACCTTCGTCGTGATGATGATGCCCACGGCGATAGCGAGCGCGGCGAAGACGGCGGTCAGGATGACCACCTCGACCACCGACCCGCAGTCGTTCCTCCCACCGGGGCCGAACCTGGCGTGGACACACCCCCTCAGGTACTGCCACACAGCCAGCACGTTCATCGGGACCATCGCATCGCTCCTTCATGTCATCGGTGTTGCCGTTCGGGTTGGAGGTGGCACGCGGGAGGCCGATGCCGGTCACCTCGGCGGCGTCCCTGGCCCGCCGGACATCGTCGGTGCCGGTCCGGTCGGAGGTCGGCGCTCGGCGATGGCCGACAGGCGCTGGACCGGTGGCCGAGCGGTGCGCCGGAGCCGGCCGGTGCTCCCGGAGCTGGGGCCCGCTCATGACAGCCCCCCGAGGATCCGCGTCCAGGCCGGGTAGCCGACGAAGAGGAGGAACCCGGCGACCAGCAGGATGCTGGGGAGGAACAAGCGCTCCGTGACGGCGTTGGCGTTGCGTTCGGCGTCTGCGAGCTCGCGGCGGCGCAGCGACACGGCCCGAGCGGCCAGCGCCCGCTGGACGCGCGCTCCCTCGGAGCCGGCCAGCCCGACCGTCGCCGCCAGTTCGACCAGGTCGGGGACGTCCATGGTCCTGCCGAGCTCACCGAGCGCAACCCACGGCGGCGCTCCCGCGTCACGTGCCCGCACGAGCGTCCGCGCGATGCGGTCGAACACCCAGTCGTCCGCCACGTGCGCCGCCTCGAGAAGCGAGCCCTCGATACCTGCTCCGCCGGCCAGCGCGAGGACAACGAGGTCGACGAAGCAGCCGACCGCTGCCCGAGCGTGGCGACGCGCCGCTGCACCCTGGCGGTGCAGGGAGATGAGGGGGGCGACCGCGCCCACGGCGCAGCCCAGGGTTCCGCACCCGAACGCCACGACGACCGACACGTCGGCGAGGCCGCTCAGCACGACCCAGCCGACGAGGGGGACGACGGCGCCGGCAATGGCCAGTGAGAACGACCGGACGGCGACGTCCTCGAGCGAGGTCCCGCACAGGGTCACGGTCGTCGTCAGCCACCGCCACGTCGGCGTGTCGGCGACGCCGCGTGACTCGACGAGGTCCGTCACCTCTCGTGCCAGACGTGTGCCGAGCATGGATCGGGAACGGCCCAGCAGCCGCTCCTCGCTCCGTACGCTCGGCTCGGACGCCCCTGTCTGGCGCAGCTCGATGGCTCGGCCGAGCGAGACCGGCCGCCTGGCTGACGACCACACGAAGCCGAGCACCCCGATCGCCGCTGCCGCCGCCGAGAAGACCAGCGTGCTCATCGGACCGGTCCTCCGCCGGCAAGCAACCGCTCGGAGCCCTCCATCCTCGACATCGCAGCCATGAGCACGACGCCTGCCCCGTACAGACCGACCACCGCGGCGAGGACGATCTGGCCCTCAGCGCTCGAGAACGGCGCGAGGTAGGACCGGGCGACCACGACGAGGGCAGCAGCGAAGAGCAGCGAGCAGGCGATGACCAGTCGGACGCTGCTCCGCACTGTGGAGCGGCTCGTCTCGACGCGGACCCGGACGGCGACCTCGTCACGCGTGGCGTCGGCGAGCGTCGCGAGGAGGTCCCCGAGCCGCTGGGCGGGCGCCGACGTGGCAAGGAGCAGTGAGCAGACCACGCGGTCGGCGCAGGGATCGGCGACATCGTCGGCAAACCGGACGAGGGCCTGGGCAGCCGGGACACCGGCGTGCAGCCTCGCTGCCAACGACGCCACTGCCGGGCGGATGGCAAGCGGCGCAACGGTCGCAGTGGCCCCGATCGCCTCACCTACGCCGGCGGAGGCGGCGAGGGTCCCGTGAAGCATCTCGGTCCAGGTGGCGACGGCCTCGACACGCTCGACTGCCGTCTCCGCCGACAGGGAGCCGAGCAGCGACGGAACGGCCAGAACGGCGGCGGCGGCGGCGACCCCTGCGACAGGCCACGACGTGATGGCGACCACAGCAGCACCGGCGGCGAGAGCGCCTCCGACCCGGAGCACGCGGGCGCCGTCGAGTCGTTGGGTGCCGCGCGCGGCACGCCGAGCCGGGCGCGTCCCGGACCTGAGGCCCCATGCACTGCCGGCGAACGCGACAAGCCCACCACCGAAGAGCGCACCGAAGACCAACCCGATCAGCCCCACGGGTCACCTCCACCGGCGGCTGCCAGAGCACCGCGAGGTCGGTAGCCAGCCCCGACGAGCTCTGCCAGCGTCGCCGAGCGGACAGGGGCGCAGGGCACGGCCCGCCGGTCCCCGTCCGGCCGGTACAGCTCGTTGGAGATGACCTGCAGCCCGTCTGCGTCGATGACCTCCCTGATCGACGACACGACTCGCTGGCGTCGGCGAGGGGCGGGGAACTCTGACGGGCTCTGCGTCGACGGTCCCCTCCGCCAGCCGTGTGGCGCCCCCTCGTCGCTGCGGGCGGCCAACGGTCCCGGCAGTCCCGGCAGTCCCGGCAGTGCGGGGCGATCGGAGCGACGACCCGGACCGACGGCCGCTCCCGTATCGAAGGCGCTGTCGTCGTCGAGGTCACCCGGTTCGTCCGCGACGTCTGCGTCGAGGTACACGACAAAGTCGACCGCTCCGGCGATGAGCAGGTTGACGGCGTCGACGGCCAGTCGCTCGGGAGCTTGGACCGCGTACGACGCGATCCGGCGGAAGACACCCGCCGATGAGTCGGCGTGGATGGTGCACATGGAGCCCGAGCGCCCCTGGCTCATGGCGTTGAGCATCGGGAGGACCTCGTCGCCGAGCACCTCGCCGACGATGACGCGATCCGCGTTCATCCGGAGTGCCCGGCGGACGAGCTGGGCGACCGTGATCTCGCCCACTCCCTCGAGGTTGGGCGGACGCGCCTCGAGCGCGACGACGTCCGGGTGGCGAGACGAGTGCTTGTCGAGGGACAGCTCGAACGCCTGCTCGATGGTCACGATGCGCTCACGCGCGGGGACGGCGGACGCCAGCGCGCGCAGCAAGGTCGTCTTCCCCGAGTTCATCGCGCCGGCGACGACGATGTTCTTGCGAGCCCGGACCGCAGCAGCGAGGAACGACGCGACGTCCTCGTCCATCGTCCCGAGCGCCACCAGGTCGTCGATGGAGAGGTCGTCGTGGCGGTGCCGCCGGATCGACAGCACTGGGCGTTCGGTCACGGCCATCAACGCCGAGAGGCGGCTACCGCCGGGGAGACGGAGGTCGAGCTCGGGGCAAGAGGCGTCGAACCGCCGCTCGGACAGGCCGAACCGGACGGCGGCGGCTCGGACCAGCCCCACCAGCTCATCGTCGCTGTCGGCTACCGGATCGGCCCGGTGCTTGCGCCCGTCGGCCCTCGTGACCCAAACGCGGTCGCAGCCGTTCACGTCGATGTTCTCGACCTCGTCGTCGTCGATGAGCGCTTGCAGGCGCCCCATGCCGAAGAGAACATCGAGCACGTCCTGGGCCAGCCGCTGCTCGTCGTCGGGCGTCAGGTCGACCACGGCGTCGCCGGCTGCCCTCCGACCCAGATCATCGAGGTGGTGGAAGATGCGCTGCCGAGCCAGCTCGCGTCGGTGCTCGACGCCGAGGCTGGCGGGAGCGGCCGCGAGATCGTCGGCCACCTGCTCGCGAAGATGAGCGGCGACGTCGGCTCGCGTTCTCACGAGACCGTCCCGCTGCCCGCCATGGGCACGATCGCCCGGCCTCGGTCGTGATTTCGCCCCGACGTGGCGCCGCCGGCGTGGTCGTCGACGCTGTCGTCGGCACTGTCGTCGCCTCGTGCCGACGGCGGAGCCTGGTCCCAAGCAAGTGCTTCAGCCAGGGACGCGGCTGCGTTCAAGAACCTCGAACGGCGCAGGTGCCCGGTCGGAGGCCGCTCCCCCGCCAGGGCACTTGCGGCACCTGGCGCGTCGGGAACGCAGCCCAGCACGACAAGCCCGGAGGCTCGGGCGATGGCACCACGTGCATACGGTCCCCTGCCGCGCAGGACGATGCCCACCGCGTCCTCCGCCGACGACCGCAGCCGACCGGCGCGGTCGCACAGCCGGACAAGGGCGCCGACATCGGGCTGGACGAGGACCACCACGCGGTCTGACCGCGACAGGACCCGGTCGCCGGCCTCGAGCTCCGGGTCGAACCGTCCCAGGTCGACGATCACATCCCGGTCGCGCGCCGTCGCCACCAGGACGTCGAAGGCGCGCGAGCGGACCGGCCCCCGCAACGCACCACGTTCGCCGGAGCGACAACCGACGAGCACGGGCAGCCCGCCCGGCAGCACGTCGACGAACTCGTCGACGTCGGCGCCGTCGTTCCGGCGGACCTCTGCGCACAGGCCTCCCCAGCCCCGCCGGTCCGACAGTCCGAAGCGTGCAGCGAGGACGCCCCCGGCGGGGTCGCTCTCGACCACGAGCGCTGGCGGGCCGGCGACCGGTCCGCCAGCGGCGTGCGGCCTGTCAGGAGACCGACTGCCAGGGAACCGGCCGTCAGAGCCTGACGCGTGAGCCGGCAACCCGCGGTGCCGGGCCCTCGGCCAGGTCGTCCCGAGCGCGAGGCACAGGGTCGTCACCCCTGGCGCACCGGACACCGACAGCACCGAGACGAGCATCACGCGCCTCCGTGACCGTTCCGACCGCCCGAGCCCGGACCGCCCGAGCCGGACGTGGTGCCCGAAGTCGGCAGTAGGACCAGGCCCACTTCGTCCGCAGCGGCGGCGACGGCGACCGTAGGTGCTACCGACGCAGGTACGACCAACGAGACCAGCGTGGTCGTTGCCGCTCCCGAACCGGAAGGACCTGGCCGCACGTCCGTCACCTGAGCCGCCGGGACAAGGACGAGCGACGCCGGGCCCCCGGCTCCGGGCGCGAGTCCGGTCGTCGGAGCGCCTGGCGGTGAGGCGACCGACGACGACGGCGACGGCACGCCGGTCGAAGCTCCGGCAGTTCCCGGAGGGCTCGTCTGGACGACCAGCACCGTGTCCCCCGGCACGAGGCCGACCGACGGCAGCTGCCCCGGAGCGGCCACCACCCCAACCTCGGCATCCCCCGGGGCGAGCGGCGCCGACGTCGTCAGCTCGGTCGAGCTCAACAGCTCGCCTGTCGAAAGGGGGACCGCTGCCCGCATCCCCACCACCGAGCTCGCATCGCTCGCGTCCACTACCGCCACCGACCGTCCGACTTGGACGTCGGCTTCCGTAAGGTCGGCCGGACGGATCAGCTGGCCCTTCGCGACCGGAGTGGTGACCTCGAGCACAGGGACAAGCCGACGGGCGTGGGCGTAGGAGTCGCTGAAGACCGCGGCGCTCGTCACCACGACGAGCAGGGACAGGACCATCGCCACCGGCCTCCGGCGCCACCGGGCAGACGGTGCCCCCAGGGTCGCCGTCCGCCACCACTTCTCCTTCTCCGAACCGAGCGCGCCCGAAGGGTATGGAGAGCGAACCCCGTGTGATTCCCTTCCCTCGACGGTGGTCACGCGCCCACTCCCGCCACTCGCGAGCGTTGAGAGGGCTTACTGGACCCCGGCGGGGACGAACGCCACCGGCGCCGGCGCGCCGGAGCCTCGGGGCTATCGGAACCAGCCGGCGCTCGCCGCCCTCGGACGGCGCCCGCGCCGGTTCGACGAGCCGCTTCACGCCCGGGCGTCCGCGTCGCCCGTTGTCCATTCGCTTCATTCATCGTGTCCGCCTCACACGAACTGCTCCCCGCTAGCAGCGCACCATAAAGTGTTCGCCACGCTTCTGCAAGCGCGTCTTTTGATGACATTGGCAGTGCAATATCGCGACCGTCGACGCAGCGGCCGAGCGGCGCCCTCCGTACCCCCGACGCCGGTGTCGCGGACCTGCTCACGGCTCCAGACTGAACCCGTGACCTTGCTCAGATGCTCGAAGCAACCTTGCATGCAAGGACCACGACCCCGCGAAGCTCGTGGCAGTGGGCGTACTGCGCATCCTCGAGCGAGCCCTCCTCCAGGATCGTGCCGGCGACCAGGCGACGTCTGCGGTCGTCTGCGCCTCGCAGGTTCCGGTACCGGTTGCGGGCCCACGTCGAGGACGTCGCCAGAGCAATCGCACCGCGACTGCTCGCGCTACTTCTCGACGCTACGACTGCTCGGTCCGTAGGAGATGCTTCGCGATGGCCACAATTCGTGGTGCTTCGTGCGCTCAATGCACTCGGATCGATACTGGCGTATCGTCGAGGTCGACGGGTGGCGAGCACCGTGACACCCGTGTGCTTCGCTGGCGTCATGGCGATGGCGATCGGCGCGGAGCAAGAGGGTGGGTCGACGGACCTGCCACGTCCAGCCTGTGGTGACGAGCCCGCACTCCTCAGTGACCTCGAGCGAGCGGTCCACGTCATCGGGTCGGTCGTTGCCAAGCTCGACATCCGGACCCTCGACGGTCGCCAGGCGATGCACCTCGTCTCACTGTTCACACGCTGCGAGCATCTCGGCCATGCCGGAAAGACTCTCGCTGCAGCGCGAGCAGCTCTCGCCCAACCGCACGCGGCGACCGGCCACCGGTCAGCGGCCCACTGGCTCGCCGGGGTCACAGGCGAACCGATCGGAGAAGCAACGAGGACGCTGGAGCTCGGTCGGCGGCTCACGAGCCAGCAGGCGCTCGACGACGCGTTGCGTTCCGGGAACCTCTCCCGTAGCCGTGCGGCTGCCGTCTCCGACGCTGCCATCGTGAACCCCAGCGAGGAGCACGCCCTCGTCGGCGCCGCAGCTCATGACGACCACCGAACGCTCCAGGAGCGCTGCCGCGCCGCGCGAGCCAGGTCGCTCACTCCGAACGAGGCGGCCCGGAAGTACGAAGCCCTCCGTGCGTCTCGCTACTGCCGGACGTGGACCGACGCCGAAGGGGCTGTCCGGTTCGATGCCAGGCTCACACCCGAGGCAGGCGCACTCGTCCGCTCGGTCCTCGCGGTCCGGACCCGAGCGTTGCTCAATGATGCACGACGTCACGGGGTACCTGAACGCCACGAGCGGCTGGCCGCCGACGCGCTGGTGACGATCTTCCGAGGCAACCGGGTAGGAGGCACTCCCCCATTCGTCAACGGAGACGATGGCGGCGACCCGGTCCCAGAAGCGTCAGTCGTCCCCGTACCCCCAGCCATCGTCCACGTCCGCGTCGACGCGGGAGCCCTCCGCCGAGGATCGGTAGGGAACGGAGAGCAGTGCGAGATCCCCGGGGTAGGGCCGGTCCCCGTCGAGACGGCTCGATCGCTGCTCGGCGACGCCTGGCTCAAGCTGCTGATCGTAGACGGGGTCGACATTGCCACCGTCTGCCATGTCGGTCGCACCGTTCCAGCGACGGTACGGACCGCCCTGATCGAGCGCGATCCGGTCTGCGTGGTACCCGGTTGCGGATCGGACGTCGACCTCGAGATCGACCACTGGCAGGTACCGTTCGCAGACGGCGGCCCCACGTCGATCACCAACTTGGCTCGCCTCTGCCACCACCACCACTTCCTCAAGACGTTCCGAGGCTTTCGCCTGAGCGGCGGGCCGGGGCGATGGAGGTGGCATCCTCCTGACGACCGGATCGAGGCCGACGGGACCGCCAGCCTACGAACCAGTGCTGCCCGCCGCTCCACAGGAAGCTCGCCGTGACCGTCGACTTCGACCGGCCGGCGTTCCGTCGGAAGTGGGCACGACGTTCCTGTCAGCATCCGCAGCGACGTCCAACGCCACCGCTCGACTGACCTGTCCGGCAGCCGGTCGTCGCCGGTGCGCCGGCACCCGGCCCGCTCGTGCCGGCACGGAGACGCCGGCAGCCCACACGGCGGCAGGTCCCCGGCGTCAGGCCAGGTTCTCGCCGCCGAAGATCTCCGACACCGACGAGTCCTCGAAGACGGCGTCGATGGCGTCCGAGATGATCTTCGCCACCGAGAGGACCTCGAGCTTGTCGAAGTGCCGGTCAGCAGCGATGGGCAGGGTGTTGGTGACGACGACCTTCGTCAGCGCCGAGTTCTTCAGGCGGTCGACCGCAGGGTCGGAGAGCACGGCGTGGGTGGCCATGCACCACACCTCGGCAGCTCCCCGTTCGGCAAGGAGGTCGGCCGCCGCCACGATGGTGCCCGCAGTGTCGATCATGTCGTCGATGAGGACGCACCGGCGACCTCCTACGTCACCGACTACGTGCAACGCCTCGACCTGGTTGGCCGAGCCACGGGGCCGACGCTTGTGCACAACGGCCAGGTCGGCCGAGAGGTGCTGGCTGAACCGCTCGGCGACCTTCACACGACCGGCGTCGGGCGCCACGACGACCAGGTCGTCGGTCCCCTGACGGCGCAGGTACTCCTCGAGCACCGGGGCGGCCGTCAGGTGGTCGAAGGGAACGTCGAAAAACCCCTGGATCTGCCCCGAGTGCAGGTCGACACTGACGACACGGTCAGCACCGGCGACCGACAGCATGTCGGCGACCAGCTTCGCCGTGATCGGCTCGCGACCGGTTGCCTTGCGGTCCTGGCGGGAGTAGCCGTAGTAGGGGCACACGGCCGTGATCCGCTTGGCCGACGCCCGCTTGGCGGCGTCGATCATGATCAGGTGCTCCATCAGCGTGTCGTTGACGGGATTGCAGTGCGTCTGGACGATGAAGACGTCGCTGCCCCGGATCGAGTTGTCGTACCGGCAGTGGATCTCGCCGTTCGCGAACTCACGCAGGTTCGCCTCTCCGAGCTCGACGCCGAGCTCGGCGGCGATGTCCCGGGCCAGCTCCGGGTGGGACCTCCCCGAGACGAGCTCGAGCCGGCGGCGGGGCGTGAACTCCATGAGCGGAGGCTACCGCAGGCACGGCGCGCAGACCGCCGGCCAGAACGGCCTTGTCGCCCGAGCAGGCACACCGGGACCAAGCCCGAAGGGCGCTGCCTCATCGAGCCGCCGGAGCCGCCGGAGCCGCCGGAGCGAACGAGCTGGCTGACATCGGGCCGGCCGGCACCTCGGACGGCGCCGGGCCGGTGGCCCTGCCCGAGGACACCGAGGCGAGCGCCCGAGGACTCCGAGGCGAGCGCCCGTGGACAGCTCCGACCGGTTGGACAGCGCCGACCGGTTGGACGCGGGACGCCCAGGCTCCCGCTCAGGCCCCGACCTGCCCCCCCGGGGGCACCTTGCTGCCCTCCTCCAGCAGGACAAAGGGTCCGACTCGGGCGTCCGCCCCGATGACGGAGCGCCGGCACACGCTGTAGGTCACGACGGCCCCCTCTCCCACCTCGGACTCCACGAGGTGCGTGTTCGGTCCGATCTCGGCGTGGTCGTCGACCCGGCACGCCCCCTGGAGGATGACCCCGGGCAGCAGCACCACGTCGGTCCCGAGCACCGCCTCGGCGTCGATGTAGGTGCGCTCGGGGTCCCACATCGTCACGCCGCGCCGCATCCACCGCTCGTTGATCCGGTCGCGCAGCTCCGCCTCGGCCACAGCGAGCTGTGCCCGGTCGTTGACCCCGGCCACCTCCATCGTGTCGTCCACCACCAGCGACTCGACGCGGTGGCCCGCCTGGTAGAGGACGTCGACGACGTCGGTCAGGTAGTACTCGCCCTGGGCGTTGGCCGGGCTGAGCCGTCGGAGCGACGGGGCGAGGACGCTCCGGCGGAAGCAGTAGATCGACGTGTTCACCTCGTCGACCTCGCGCTCCTCCACGGTGGCGTCCGCGTGCTCGACGACCCGGGCGATGGCATCGTCGCGCCCCCGGACGACCCGCCCGTAGCCCGTCGGGTCGGGGAGCACCGCCGTCAGCAACGTCGCCGCCGCCTCCGTCCTGCGGTGGTGGTGCACGAGGGAGGCCAGCGTCGCCGGGCGCAGCAGCGGGGTGTCACCCGGGAGCACGACGACGTCGCCGCCGTCGTCCTCCATCTCGGTCGGCAGCCCGGTGAGCGCGACCGACATGGCGTCCCCCGTCCCCCGCTGGCGCTCCTGTTCGACGAACTCGATGGCCATGCCCGGCGGCGTGTGCTCGATGAGCGTCTTGGTCACCCAGTCCGCCCGGTGCCCGACGACGACCACGACCCGGTCCACGTTGATCTCGGCGAGGGCGTCGAGCACATGGAGCACCATCGGCCGCCCGCACAGCCGGTGGAGGGGCTTCGGGCGCTCGGAGCGCATGCGCGTCCCCTCACCGGCGGCCAACACGACCGCCCACAGCGGCCGTGGTCGGTGCGCCCGCTGCTCGACAGCGCTCACCGGCCCCGCCCCGGTGCCACGCCCGGCGGGGTGGCCTCGCCGTCGACGTCAAGAGGCGGTCGATCCGTCATGGGGCCTATTCTTCCCACGTCGGGCGCGCCCGTGCTCGTCATCTGCGTACCACCCCACCTCACCACGTGCCCGTCCTCTCCTCCACCCTCGACACCGGCTCGCCCGAGTACCGCGCCAATCGCGACGCGCTCCTCGCCGGGCTGGCCGAGGTCGAGGCGCAGCTAGCCCTGGCCCGCCAGGGCGGCGGCCCCCGCTACACGGAACGGCACCGCCAGCGGGGCAAGCTCCTCGCCCGCGAGCGCGTCGAGCTCCTCATCGACCGCGACTCCCCGTTCCTCGAGCTCTGCCCACTCGCCGGGTGGGGCACGGACTTCACCGTGGGCGCCTCGGTCGTCGCCGGCATCGGGGTCGTCGAGGGCGTCGAGTGCGTCGTGAGCGCCAACGATCCCACCGTGCGCGGTGGGGCGATGAACCCGTACACGTTCCGCAAGAGCGCCCGCATCTCGGACATCGCGCTCCAGAACGGCTTGCCGATCGTCAACCTCGTCGAGTCGGGCGGTGCCGACCTGCCCTCCCAAGCCGAGCTGTTCATCCCGGGAGGACGCGCCTTTCGCGACCTGACCCGCCACTCGGCCGCCGCGCTCCCCACCATCGCCCTCGTCTTCGGAAACTCGACGGCGGGCGGGGCCTACGTGCCGGGGATGAGCGATTACATCGTGATGATCGAGCAGCGCTCGAAGGTGTTCCTTGGCGGCCCGCCCCTCGTCAAGATGGCCACCGGCGAGGAGTCGGACGACGAGGAGCTCGGCGGCGCCTCGATGCACGCCCGCATCTCGGGCCTCGCCGACGCCCTGGCGGTCGACGAGCACGACGCCATCCGCCTCGGCCGCCAGATCGTGCGCCGCCTCCACTGGCGCAAGCGCGGGCCGGGTCCGGTCCAGCCGGCGGAGCCCCCTCGCTACGACCCCGACGAGCTCCTCGGCATCGCCTCGGCCGACCCCAAGGTCCCCTTCGACCCGCGCGAGGTGCTGGCCCGCGTCGTCGACGGGTCCCGCTTCGACGAGTTCAAGCCCCTCTACGGCTCCAGCCTGGTGACGGGGTGGGCCACCATCCACGGCTACCCCATCGGCGTCCTCGCCAACCACCGCGGCGTCCTCTTCTCCGAGGAGGCTCACAAGGCGACCCAGTTCATCCAGCTCGCCAACCAGATCGACGTCCCGCTCCTGTTCCTCCAGAACACGACGGGCTACATGGTGGGCAAGGAGTACGAGCAGGGCGGGATCATCAAGCACGGGGCTCAGATGATCAACGCCGTCACGAACTCGTCGGTGCCCCACCTGACGGTCAACATCGGCGCCTCCTACGGTGCTGGCAACTACGGCATGTGCGGGCGCGCCTACGAGCCGCGCTTCCTCTTCAGCTGGCCGAACGCCCGGTCGGCGGTGATGGGCCCGGCGCAGCTCGCCGGCGTCCTCTCGATCGTCGGACGCCAGTCGGCCGCGTCACGTGGCCTGCCCTTCGACGAGGAGGCCGACGCCGCCATGCGCGCCGCCGTCGAGGCCCAGATCGAGTCTGAGTCGCTGCCGCTCTTCCTGAGCGGCCGGCTCTACGACGACGGCGTCATCGACCCTCGCGATACGCGGACCGTGCTCGGCTTGTGCCTGTCGGTCATCGACACCCAGCCCGTCGCCGGCACGCGCGGCTACGGCGTCTTCCGGATGTGAACGGGACCATGCACCCACGACCGACTGGCGCGCGACCGACTGGTGCTCAGCCGACCACGGCAGTGCCCTCCACCGCCATCCGCACGCTGCTCGTCGCCAATCGCGGCGAGATCGCCCGACGCATCTTCGCCACGGCCCGTGCCATGGGCATGACCTGCGTGGCCGTCTACAGCGACGCGGACGCCGCGAGCCCGCACGCCACCGAGGCGGACCTCGCCGTCCGGCTCCCTGGGTCGTCTCCCGTCGACACGTACCTCCGGACCGACCTGCTCGTCGAGGCGTGCCGGAGCACCGGTGCGGACGCCGTCCACCCCGGCTATGGCTTCCTGTCGGAGTCGGCCGCCTTCGCCAGCGCCGTCCTCGACGCCGGCCTGGCCTGGGTCGGCCCCCCGCCGTCGGCCATCGAGGCCATGGGGTCCAAGGTGGCCGCCAAGGACCTCATGCGGGCGGCCGGGGTGCCGACGCTCCCCTCGCTCACGGTCGACGGCGACACCCTCCCCGACCACGACGAGATCGGGTCGCTCGGCTGGCCCCTGCTGGTCAAGGCCTCGGCGGGGGGTGGCGGGCGCGGGATGCGCCTCGTCACCGAGCCGGGTGAGCTCGAGGCCGCGGTGGCTGCTGCTCGGCGCGAGGCGGCGTCGGCCTTCGGCGACGGCACCGTCTTCCTCGAGCGCTTCGTCACCGACCCCCGCCACATCGAGGTCCAGGTGCTGGCCGACGCGCACGGGACGACGATTTCCCTCTTCGAGCGGGAGTGCTCGATCCAGCGCCGGCACCAGAAGATCGTGGAGGAGTCGCCCTCCCCCGTCGTCGACGCCGCCCTTCGCCGACACCTCGGGGAGGCCGCCGTGGCCGCCGCTCGGGCCGTCGGCTACGTGAACGCCGGAACCGTCGAGTTCGTCTTCGAGCCCTCCACCGGCGAGGTGTCGTTCCTCGAGATGAACACCCGGCTACAGGTCGAGCACCCGGTCACCGAGGCCGTCTCCGGGCTCGACCTCGTGCGCCTCCAGCTCCTGGTGGCCCAGGGCCTCCCGCTCCCCGACGAGGTCCACCGCGCGGTCGCGGCCGGTCCGGTCGGGCACGCCGTCGAGGCCCGCCTGTACGCCGAGGACCCGGCGGCCGGGTGGCTGCCGTCGACCGGGAGGCTCGACCGCTTCGCCGTGGGACCGCAGCCGGGCAGGCACACCGATGGAGGCACCGACGCGCGCGTCGGCGAGCCACGGGAGGCCCCCGGCGAGGAAGCGGCGGACAGCCGTCCCGGACCGACGGCCGGCGCCGGCTCGGTGACCCTCCGCGTGGACAGCGGCGTCGAGACCGGGACCGTGGTGAGCCCCCACTACGACCCCATGTTGGCCAAGGTCGTCGTCCACGCCCCCAGCCGGGTCGAGGCCCTCTCGGCCCTCGCCGGCGCGCTCGAGCGGGCAGAGCTCCACGGCCCCACCACCAACCGCGACCTGCTCGTCCGCATCCTCCGCAACGACGACGTCGTGGCCGGCCGGACCGACACGGGGTTGATCGACCGGATCGGCCTCGCCGCGCTCGCCGCCCCCCTCGCCGACGACGCCGCCCTGGCCCGCCACGCCGTCGCCGCTGCACTCTGCGGCCAGGCGACCCGACGTGCCGAGGCCGCCGTGCAGCCGACCCTGCCGACGGGCTGGCGGAACAGCCCGAGCACGCTGCAGTGGACCTCCCTGTCCACCGGGACCGGCGACGGGGAACGCCTCGTCGAGGTCCGCTACCGCTTCGACCGGACCGGGGAGCGCCTCGCCGCCCTCGAGGTGGACCTCGACGGCGTCCCGGCCGCCCGGCTGGTCGGCGACCGGCAGCGAGCCGGTGACGCTGCCGACGGCGGCGGCGCAGACGACGCCGAAGGCGCGGTCGCCTCCCTCGACGTCGGCCACGTCACCGTCGAGCGGGTGGTCGTCCTCGAAGCGTCCGGGGTCACCCGCACGTACCGGGTCCACCGAGTGACGCTCGAGCCTCCGCCGGGCGCCGAACGTGACGGCTCCGTGATCACCTACGTGGACGGGCCGGACGGCTCGTCACGTTTCGTCGAGGCCGAACGGTTCGCCCCGCCCGGTGCCCACGTGGCCGCCGGGTCGTCCGTCTCGCCCATGCCCGGCACGGTCACGCGCGTCGCCGTGGCCGTCGGTGACCGGGTCGAGCACGGCGACGTCCTCGTCGTCCTCGAGGCGATGAAGATGGAGCACACCGTCGCCGCGGCCAGCGGCGGTACGGTGACCGCCGTGCACGTCGCAGCGGGCGAACAGGTCGAGACCGGCCAGGTGCTGGTGGTGGTCGACGCCGATGGCGCCGCGGAGCAGGCTGACGCAGGAGGGGCGGGCGGCGGCCCGGGGGAGGCACCCACCGGCGGCCCGGGGGAGGCCCGATGAACGACCCGCTCCGCATCGCGAACTGCTCCGGCTTCTACGGTGACCGTCTGAGCGCCGCCCGCGAGATGGTCGAGGGCGGCCCCATCGACGTGCTGACCGGCGACTGGCTGGCCGAGCTCACCATGCTGATCCTGTGGAAATCGCGCCAAGGGGACCCGGCCAAGGGGTACGCGCGAACCTTCCTCACCCAGATGGAGCAGGTCCTCGGCACCTGCGTCGACCGCGGCATCAAGGTCGTCACCAACGCCGGCGGCCTCAATCCGGCCGGCCTCGCCGACGAGGTCCGGCGCGTCGCCGAGGGGCTCGGCATCACCGTCTCCGTCGCCCACGTCGAGGGCGACGATCTCCTGCCACGCCTCGACGAGCTCGCCGCCTCCGGCCACCGGCTCGACAACCTCGACACCGGCCGGCCCCTCGCCGAGCGAGGCGCCGAAGTCGTCACCGCCAACGCCTACCTGGGTGCCTGGCCCATCGTGGAGGCCCTCGACGGCGGTGCCGACGTCGTGATCTGCCCCCGCGTCACCGACGCCTCCCTCGTCGTCGGCCCTGCCGCCTGGCACCACCGCTGGTCGCCGACCGACTGGGACCGCCTCGCCGGGGCGGTCGCCGCCGGCCATGTCATCGAGTGCGGACCGCAGGCGACCGGAGGGAACTACGCGTTCTTCACCGAGGTCCCCGGCCTCGAGCACCCCGGGTTCCCCATCGCCGAGGTGGCCGAGGACGGCTCGTCGGTCATCACCAAGCACCCCGGAACAGGCGGTCAGGTCTCGGTCGGCACCGTGACCGCGCAGCTCCTCTACGAGATCGCCGGCCCCGAGTACGCCAACACCGACGTGGTGGCCCGCTTCGACACCGTCACCCTCTACGACGACGGGCCCGACCGGGTGCGGTTGTCGGGGATCCGGGGCGAGCCCGCGCCCGACCACGTCAAGGTGTGCGTCAACCTCCTCGGCGGCTGGCGGAACTCCATGACCTTCGTGCTCACCGGCCTCGACGTCGAGGCCAAGGCCGCACTCACGCTGGCCTCGCTCGAGCAGGCGCTCGGGGGGCGCGACCAGTTCGACGAGTTCGACGTCCGGCTCGTGCGCTCCGACCACCCGGACGCACCGACGAACGCCGAGGCAACCGCCCAGCTCCGGATCACCGTCAAGGACCGAGACGGCAGCCGAGTGGGCCGCACCTTCTCGGACGCCGCCACCGAGCTCGCCCTCGCCGGCTACCCGGGCCTCCACCTCACCTCGCCGCCGACGGCGGGCAGCGTCTACGGCGTCTACTGGCCGGCGCTCGTTCCGGCATCGCTCGTCGTCCCCGAGGTCGTCCACGCCGACGGCCGGCGGTCTCCGGTGCCCCACACTGCCTGGGAGCGGGCCAGCGAGGCGACCCAGGTACCGCGCTTCCACCAGCCCCCCCGAGCGGCGCCCTCGGGGCCCACGGTACGCGTCCCCCTCGGGACGATCATCGGCGCCCGCTCGGGAGACAAGGGGGGGAACGCCAACGTCGGCCTGTGGGCGCGCGAGGCCGAGGCATGGGCCTGGCTGCAGTCGGCTCTCACGCTCGACGCCTTCCGTGCGCTCCTCCCCGAGGCCGACGGCCTCCGGGTCGACCGCTACGAGCTGCCCAGCCTGCGAGCGCTCAATTTCGTGGTGGTCGGCCTGCTGGGCGAGGGCGTCGCCGCGTCGACCCGCCCCGACCCCCAGGCCAAGGGGTTGGGCGAGTACCTGCGCAGCAGGCTGGTGGACGTCCCGCTCGAGCTCGTCCCCGCGGACCGGCGTCCGCCGGGCAACGCCCGGACCCCCATCGCCCCGCCGGGCTGAGCGATCGAGCTGGGACCAGGGAGCAGGGACCAGGGAGCAGGGAGCAGGGAGCAACCCGCCGTGGACTTCACCGAGCCCGAGGAGCACCGTCTGCTGCGCGAGGCCGTGGCCGCCATCGCCGGCGGGTTCGGCCACGCCTACTACGCGGCGCGGGCCAGGGCCG
>JAJZJT010000168.1 GCA_021809995.1 Actinomycetes bacterium | reverse complement strand
CGGTGACCTTGCCGCCGGGGTGGCCCTCGCAGGGAAGGTCATCGACGACGGGCGGGCCGAGCGGGTCCTCGGCGACCTCGTCCGCGTCTCGACCGAGGCCGCCGCGGCCGAGCAGGGCTCCTAGCCTGGCGCCGGTCGGCCCGGCGTCCGAGCAGCCTGGCGCCGGTCGGCCCGGCGTCCGAGCAGCCACAACGCAGGCTCAACTCGCGCCCGCTACCTGGGGCGACGGGGCCCCGCTTCTCAAGCGACGCGCGGCCGGTGCCGATGACCACCCCTAGTGGCCGCCGGGCGCGTCCCGGGACCTCGTTGACTGTCCATGGTTGGCACGGATGCATGACCACACAGGCACGGACGCAATTGCGATGATCCCCCTCACCAGGCTCAACGGCGACCCGATCGCCATCAATCCCGACCGCATCGAGCGAGCGGACGTCACCCCCGACGTCGTCCTCACCATGAGCGACGGCTCGAAGTACGTCATCGGAGAGACCCTCGACGAGCTCATCGACCGGATCCGGCTCTTCAGGGCTTCGATCCTCGCCCTCTCCCACCGTCTCGTCTTCGACGACGAGGACGACGGGCAGCGCAAGTTCCGCCTCGTGCGCGGTGGCAGCGGGAAGGTGGTCGACCGGCCCGAGCACGCCGAGGAGCAGGGGGCTGTGCCGCGCCTGATCGGCGTCGTCACGCCGCTTCCCACCGCCGAGCGGACCGGCCCCGACGGCGAGACCGGCCCCGACGGCGAGACCGGCCCCACCGGCGAGACCGGCCCCGACGGCGAGACCGGCCCCACCGGCGAGACCGGCCCCGACGAGCAGCCGCCTGCGGCCGGGCCGAAGGCGTGAGGGGGCGGCGATGAACAAGAAGTTCACCATGGTCTCCATCGTCGCCGCCCTGGGCGCCATCTTCGTCGCCATGTTCATGGACGGCAGCAACCCGATGGTGCTCTTCAAGCCCGCTCCGCTCATCCTCGTCTTCGGCGGGACGACTTTCGCCGCACTGGCCGGTTTCCTCCGTAGCGACGTGGGCAGCTTCAAGGCGGTGTTCTCCAAGGCGATCAGCGGCTCGCCCGAGTCTCCCGACGATGACATCGCCCGCCTCGTGTCGCTCGCCGAGGTGGCCCGGCGAGAAGGTCTGCTCGCCCTCGAGAAGGCGGCCGCCGATGTCGAGGACCCGTTCTTCCGGCGAGGGGTCGAGATGACGGTCGACGGGAACGACCCCGAGGAGATCCGCGACATCCTGGAGGGTGAGATCGACGCCCTGCGCGAACGGCACAAGGTCGGTGCCAAGTTCTTCGCCGACATGGGCGGCTTCGCCCCCACCCTCGGCATCATCGGCACCGTCGTCGGCCTGATCCATGTGCTCGGCAACCTCAGCAACCCGAACGCGCTGGGCCCGGCCATCGCCTCGGCCTTCACCGCCACCTTGTGGGGCGTCATGTCGGCGAACATCATCTGGATCCCCATCTCCAACAAGCTCAAGCGCTCGAGCCAGCACGAGGTGCAAGGCCGCCGCCTGATCCTCGACGGCATCCTCGCCATCCAGGCCGGCAACAGCCCGCGCATGGTCCAGGCCAAGCTGCAGGCCTACCTGCCTCCCAAGGACCGCGGCGACCGCCACAAGGAGAAGGAAGCGGCCTGATGGCTCGGCGCCCCCACCGCGAGGAGGTCGAGGAGGCCGAGGGTGGCATGGAGCGGTGGCTCCTGACCTACTCCGACATGATCACGCTGCTGCTCGCCCTGTTCATCGTGCTCTTCTCGCTCTCGACGATCAGCGTCCAGAAGTTCGAGGCACTGGCCATGAGCCTGCGGAACACGTTCTCGGGCCACACCACGGTCGTCAAGAACAACACCGGGCTCCTCCACCAGAACAGCCTCGTGGCGCACCCCGGCAACGTGCCCGGCGTCACCCACAGCGCCTCCTCGCCCGTCCAGCCGCTCCACACGCCGGTAGCGGCCCCTCCGACGAGCATCCAGCCGGCCGGGCAGCCCGGCTCGCAGTCGCTCGCCGCCATCCAGGCCGAGCTGCAGTCCGCGCTCGCGAGCCAGGGCCTGACCTCGGACGTGAACATCGCCCAGGCCTCGCCCAATCCGTCGACCCACGAGCTCGTCATCCAGATCCTGAGCGACAAGATCTTCTACGCCGTCGACTCGGCGGACCTCGGCCCGCTCGGCGACCGTGTCGTCGACGTGATCGCCACGGTGCTCCGCCAGAACACGAACAACGTCGCCGTGCAGGGCTACACCGACAACCAGCCCATCTACGGCGGCCCCTACGCCACCAACTGGGAGCTCTCGGCCGAGCGGGCCACCCATGTGGTGGTCCGCCTCGCCCACGTCGACGGCATCGACCCCAACCGGCTGGCCATTGTCGGCTACGGCAAGACCCGCCCGATCGTCCCCAACACCTCGCCGGCCAACATGGCGCGCAACCGCCGGGTCGACGTCGTGGTCCTCGCACCAGGAGAGACCCAGCCCTGATGACTGCCACCATGACACCCGCTGAGACAGCTTCGGCCGACGGCGAGCCGCCGGCCGAGGACGGCAAGAAGAAGGGAGGAGCGAAGAAGCTCCTCATCGTCGTCGCTGCCGTCCTGGTGCTCGGCGCCGCCTTCGAGCTGGTGCTCAAGCCCATGCTCTTCCCGCCGCACTACAAGCCGGGCCAGCCCGTCCCGCCCGGGCAGATCGTCTCCCTGCCCCAGAACACCATCAACCTGACCGACGGGCACCTCCTGCAGGTGACCGTGGCGCTGCAGCTCACCGAGCCGGCGTCGCCCGCCGCCATCGCCAAGGACGACCCGAAGTTCCTGAACGCCGAGCTCACCGTGTTCGGGGCGCTCACCCAGCCCGACCTCCTCAACCCGGCGGGCCGGACCGCCGCCCAGGCGGCCCTCCTGCAGGCGTTCCAGCAGATCGCCGGCACCAGCGAGGGTGCCCAGCAGATCAGCGCCGTCTACTTCACCAACTTCGTCACCCAGTGACCGCCGGGGCGGGCACGCTCGCCCTCGCCGGCGAGGTCGCACGGGTCGCCGACGAGGGCGAAAAAGGGGCTACACCCACGGTGCCGACATGCCGATACTGCCGGCATGGGCTTCGACGAGCTGTCCACGCTGCTGTGGCAGGAACGCGGCGTGCTCGAGCTGCTGGGCTTCAAGCTGGCCGAGGAGCACCTGATCCTGGCCGCCGGGCACCACGCCTGGCTCCCGCGCGCGACGGCCGAGGTCGAGCAGGTCGTCGACCTGCTGGCCGCCGCCGACGCCAAGCGTGAGGCGGCCGTCGCCGAGCTCGCCGCAGAGCTCGGCCTCGGGGCCACTCCGACCCTCGCCGACCTGGCCGAGGTCGCCCCCGAGCCGTGGACCGAGCTCCTGGCCGGGCACCGAGAGGCGATGCTCGCGCACTTCGCCCACATCGAGCAGGTCTCGGCGGCCAACCGGGAGATCCTCGCCCGACGCATGGCCGTCACCGCCGACGCGCTCGCCTACCTCGGCGCACAGCCGGGTGTCGGCTACCAGCGCGACGGCACGCCCCCGTCCGCCCGCGGCGACGCCCGCCTGGTCAACGCCACGGCGTAGCAGGGGGAACCGCGATGGGAGCGCTGGGTCTGAGCATCGCCGGGACGGGGCTGCAGGCCGCCCGGGACGGTATGGACGCCGTCGCCCAGAACCTGGCCAACGCCAACACGCCGGGCTACGTCTCCGAGCAGGCCCAGATCACGGCGTCGCCGACGACCGACCCGCTTGGCATCGGGAGCGGTGCGTACGTCAACGGCATCGCCCAGGCGTCCGACGCCGTGCTGGCGGCCGACAACTTGGCGGCGTCGGCCTCCTCGGCGTCGTCCTCGGCGCTCCAGCAGACGCTGAGCACCGTCCAGGCGATCTTCCCCGAGCCCGGTCCGAACGGGCTGTCCTCCCAACTGTCGACGTTCTGGTCGTCGTGGGACTCGATCGCCACCAACCCTTCCCAGATCGCCCCGCGCACCGAGGTCGTCAACCAGGCGCAGGACATCGCGTCGACGCTCAACCAGGAGTACGCCCAGCTCTCCCAGACCGCGGCCAACACCAACACCCAGATCGCTTCGCTCGCCTCGGAGGTCAACACCCTCTTCAGTCAGGTGGCGTCCCTCAACCAGTCGATCGTCTCGTCGCTCGCCTCGGGATCGCAGCCCAACGCCCTCATCGACCAGCGCAACAACCTGGTGAACCAGCTCGGGCAGGACATCGGCGTCACCACCCGCGCCCAGGCGAACGGCTCCCTCGACGTCTACGTCGGCGGCTTCGCCATGGTGCAGGGCAACACGGCCGACTCGCTCACCGTCACGTCGGGCGGCTCCCCGTCCACCACGTCGCTCGTCTCCAAGTTGGCCGGGCTCGCGGTACCGGTGAGCGGTGGCACCATGTCCGGGCTGCTCACGGCCGTCAACACCAAGATCCCCCAGTACCAGAGCCAGCTCGACACGGTGGCGACCGACCTCGCCAACACCGTCAACACGCAGCTCGGGAACGGGTGGGACGCCAATGCCAACACCGACGTCCCGGCGGGCACGGGCGTGGGCCCGAACGGCTCCGCCCCGCTGTTCACCATCCCGACCAGCACGACCGGTGCGGCCGGCTCGACCGGTGCGGCCGCCGACATCGCCGTGAACGCCGCCGTGGTCGCCAACCCCCAGCTGCTGGCAGCGGCGTCGTCGTCGACCAACGGGGCGAACGACGGCTCCAACGCCCAGGCCATGGCCGAGCTCGGAACGTCTCCGACCGGCCCTGACCAGGCATACCGGAACTTCATCACCAACCTCGGCTCCGACGTCCAGACGACCACGAGCCAGAGCCAGGCCCAGCAGTCCCTCAGCCAGTCGCTGCAGGCCTCCTACCAGTCGGTGGTCGGGGTCAACACCGACCAGCAGACGGTCGACATGCTCGCCTACCAGCAGGCCTACCAGGCGTCCGCCAAGGTCGTCTCGACGGTGGACGCGATGGTCCAGTCCCTCTTGGCGGCGACGTGAGCGCGCCGACGCCCGGCGCGGGCGGCGCCGGTGGCCTCGACAACGCGGGAGACAGGCAAGGAGGGGAACGGCGATGACGAGCCTCCTCGGCGGCGTGGCCCTTCCGGCGATCGAGCTGACGCCGTCGGTGATGGGCCAGCAGACGATCACCAACCTGACCGGCGACCTGACCTCGATCGCCCAGCTGCAGCAGCAGCTCTCGACGGGCAACCAGGTCAACCAGCCCTCCGACAACCCGGCGCAGGCGTCGAACATCATGCAGCTGAACGCCGCTCTGACGCGGGCGAGCACGTACGCTGCCAACGCCAGCGACGGCCTTGGCTGGCTGTCGACGGCGAACTCGACCATGAACGAGGTGATCAGCACGCTGCAGCAGGTCCGCCAGACCGTGCTGGCGATCAGCTCGACGACGCTCACCAACTCGCCGGCGGGGATCCAAGCCTTGGCCGACCAGGTGAACAACGCGCAGCAGGCCCTGCTCAACCTGTCCAACACCACCTACGACGGCCAGGCGATCTTTGCCGGAACGGGAAACGTGACCACTGCGTTCGACGCGACGGGCACCTACGTGGGCGGTGGTCCGGCCCCGACCCGGACCGTGGCTCCCGGCACCCAGGTTCCCATCGGCGTGACCGGCGACACCATCTTCGGAACGGGCACGACGGGGCTGCTCTCGACCGTGCCGGGCAACCTCGGCGTGCTGGCCCAGATCAGCACGGACCTCCAGACGAACACGAAGACCTCCCTGGCCAACGCCATGGGCCCCGACCTGAAGAACCTGGACGCCGCCATCGCCAACGTCGAGAACCAGGCGGCCCAGCTCGGGGCCCAGTACCAGCAGCTCTCCGCCCTCAGCCAACAGGTGACCGCCAGCCAGGCGGCGATCAACAAGGAGCTCTCGGGGATCCAGAGCGTCAACCTCCCCCAGGCCATCACCAACCTGCAGCTCCAGCAGAACAGCTACCAGACGGCCCTGTGGGCCGCGTCCCAGCTCATCCAGCCCTCGCTGGTGCAGTTCCTCGGGTGAGGGCACCGAGGCAAGACGAGACGAGCGAAGCGAGCCACCTCCGATGAACCAGCTCCGAGTCACCCCGATCGCCACGATCGACCCCGACGAGGGGACGCCCGCCGATGGTGCGGACGCCGGTCCCCTCGCCGTGGGCGAGGACGGCGCGCCGGTGGAGATCACCTTCGCAAGCGGGCTCCCCGGCTTCGACGACCTGCGCCGGTTCGTGGTCGAGCCGCTCGGTCCCGAGCTGGCGCCGTTCTGCCGGCTCCGGTGCCTCGACCGGGCGGGTGTCGAGTTCATCGTCGTCCCGCCGGGCCTGCTCTTCCCCGACTACGCGGTCGAGGTCGACGACGACGTCGTGGCCCGGCTCGAGCTCGCTGCCGAGGACGCTGTCGTCCTCACCATCGTCACGCTCGCGGAGGGGGGGAGGGTGCCGACCGCCAACCTGCTCGGTCCGCTCGTGATCAACCGCCGGACCCGGGCTGGCGCCCAGGTCGTCCAGCACGGCTCGGGCTACGAGGTCGCCGTGCCGCTGGTGTCTCCGGGCGCCTGACCGGCGCCGCCGCCCGGTCCCGGGGCGCCGGGGACGGA
>JAJZJT010000167.1 GCA_021809995.1 Actinomycetes bacterium | reverse complement strand
CCCGGCGCCAGCGGCCGACCCGGGCGAGCGGAGGACGAGCGTGCCACCGGCCGTGGCGGCGAACCCTTGGCTCCGGCACCACACCGAGTCGACGCTCGAGGGCAAGTCGGCTCCGGCGGCGGCGGCGGGCCCACCAGCGGCCACCCGGAGGGTGCCGCCGTCGTCCCACACGATGACGCCGACGGCGGCGGCGTCGGGGACGCCGGGGTCGGAGACGAGGTCCACCTTCAGCACGTCGAGTCACCCTCCTCGTGGTCGGTCGCGGAAGTCGAGCCGGCAGCGCCACTGCCGACGCGGCGGGTGGCGGTCGCACGGCGGGCCCGCCGGCTGGCGAGGAGGCGTTCGCCCCCCTCGGCGTCGCGGGCGAGCGCCCACACCAGGTCGGAAAGTCGGTTGAGGTACCGAGGGACGAGCGACCCTGGGACCGGGTCGGCGACGGCGAGCCGCTCGGCTCGCCGGACGATGGTGCGGGCGAGGTCGAGCGCGGCGGACGTCCGGTTGGCCCCGGGCACCACGAACGCCGCGGGCAGCTCGACGCGTGCGAGGACCTCGTCGATGCGCTGCTCGAGCCCCCTCACCATCTCCTCGGTGACGAGCGTCGTCCCCGCCGCCAGCTTGTCTCGCTTCGCCGGATCGGTGGCCACCTCGGCCATGAGCACGTAGAGCTCGCGCTCGAGGGCGACGAGGGCCGAATCGAGCGCGGATCCCTCGGGCGTCTCGGCCCGGGCGACCCCGAGGGCCGCCTGCGCCTCGTCGACGGCACCGTTGAGCTGCATGACGACGGAGTCCTTGCGCACGCGCCCGCCGTAGAGCAGCCCGGTCGTGCCGTCGTCGCCCGTCTTCGTGTAGATCCTCACCACGACGCGCTCACCTGGGCGATGCTAACCGGGCGAGGCTGCGAGCCGAGTGCCCCGCCACCGGAGGGTGACGGCCCCCGACGCGCCTCCGGACGGCCCCCGACGCGCCTCCGGACGGCCCCCGACGCGCCTCCGGACGGCCCCCGACGCGCCTCCGGACGGCCACCAGAAAAGGGGCCCAGCCCCGCTAGCCTTGGGGGATGACCGATCGTGGCATGGGGGACCGGCCGAGCTACCTGCGCGCCGCCGCCGAGCGCGTCGTCGTCTTCGACGGCGCGATGGGGACCAACCTCCAGCTGGCGGAGCTGACGGCCGACGACTTCGGCGGTCCCGACCTCGAGGGGTGCAACGAGGTGCTCGTCGTCACCCGCCCCGACGTAGTCGACCAGCTCCACCGCTCGTTCCTCGAGGTGGGGTGCGACGTGGTCGAGACGGACAGCTTCGGCGCCTTCGCTCCCGTTCTCGCCGAGTACGGCCTCGAGGACCGAGTCGAGGAGCTCAACCTGGAAGCGGCCCGGCTGGCCCGCCAGGCCGCCGACGACTTCGCCACGCCCGACCACCCGCGCTGGGTCGCCGGAAGCATCGGGCCGGGGACGAAGTTCCCGACGCTCGGCCAGGTGCGCTACGCCGAGCTGCGCGACGCGTACGAACGCCAGGCCGCGGCCCTGCTCGAGGGAGGGGTCGACCTGATCCTCGTCGAGACGGTCTTCGACCTCCTGCAGGCCAAGGCAGCCATCAACGGCGCCCGGCGGGCGATGGCGTCGACGGGACGGCGGGTGCCACTGCAGGCCCAGGTGACCATCGAGCTGACCGGGACCATGCTCCCCGGTACAGAGATCGGCGCCGCGCTGTGCACGCTCGAGGCCATGGGCGTGGACCTCGTCGGCTTGAACTGCGCGACCGGCCCTGCCGAGATGTTCGAGCCCCTCCGGCACCTGACCGGCCACACCGGGCTGCCGATCACCTGCCTGCCGAACGCCGGGCTCCCCTCCGTCGTCGACGGCAAGATGCACTACGACCTGACCCCCGACCAGCTCGCCGACTTCCACCGGCAGTTCGTCACCGAGCTCGGCGTGTCGGTCGTCGGCGGGTGCTGCGGGACGACGCCAGCCCACCTGGCCGCCGTCGTCGACGCGTGCGCGTCGCTCACGCCCCGCACGCGAGACCCCCGACCCGAGCCGGGGGCGGCATCGATCTACACAGCCGTCCCCTTCGACCAGGAGACGTCCTTCCTCGTCATCGGCGAGCGGACCAACGCGAACGGCTCCAAGCGGTTCCGTGAGGCCATGCTGGCCGGCGACTGGGACACGTGCGTCGCCATGGCCCGCGACCAGGTGCGGGAAGGGTCGCACCTCATCGACGTGTGCGTCGACTACACGGGGGCCGACGGCGTCGCCGACATGGACGCCGTGGCGTCCCGCCTGGCCACCCAGTCGACCGTCCCGCTCGTCGTCGACTCGACCGAGGCGCCGGTGGTCGAGACCGCGCTCTCGTGGATCGGCGGCCGCGCCGTCATCAATTCGGTGAACCTCGAGGAGGGCGACGAGCCCGGCACCCGGCTCGACTCGTTCCTGCGCCTGGCCCGCGAGTTCGGTGCCGCCGTCGTCTGCACGTGCATCGACACCGAAGGCCAGGCCCGCACGGCGGAGTGGAAGGTGCGCGCCGCCCGGGCGATCCACGATCTCGCCGTCGAGCGCTACGGGCTGCGCTCCTCCGACTTGCTCATCGACCCGCTGGCCCTCCCGCTGTCGACGGGCATGGAGGAGAGCCGGCGGGACGGCATCGAGACCATCGAGGCCATCGGTCGGATCAAGGCCGAGCTTCCCGGTGTCTACACGGTGCTCGGCCTCTCCAACGTCTCGTTCGGGCTGAACCCAGCGGCCCGCCAGGTCCTCAACTCGGTCTTCCTGCACGAGTGCGTCGAAGCGGGGCTCGACGCGGCGATCGTGCACGCGTCGAAGATCCTCCCGCTCTCGCGCATCGACGACCATGTCCGCGAGGTGTGCCTCGACCTCGTCTACGACCGTCGGCGGGACGGCTATGACCCGCTCTCCGAGCTCCTGACCCTCTTCGAGGGGGCCACCACTGCCCAAGCGGCGGCCCGAGAGGACCGCTCGGGGTGGCCGGTCGAACGCCGCCTCGAGCAGCGGATCGTCGACGGTGACCGCAACGGCCTCGAGGACGACCTCGACGAGGCCATGGCCGCCGGCCACGCCCCCCTCGCCATCGTCAACGACATGCTGCTCGCCGGCATGAAGACGGTGGGCGAGCTCTTCGCCTCCGGCGAGATGCAGCTCCCCTTCGTCCTCGGGTCAGCCGAGACGATGAAGGCGGCGGTCGCCCACCTCGAGCCCCACATGGAGAAGGCGGACCAGGGCGGCAAGGGCACCATGGTGCTCGCCACCGTGAAGGGCGACGTCCACGACATCGGCAAGAACCTCGTGGACATCATCCTCACGAACAACGGCTACACGGTCCACAACCTGGGCATCAAGGTCGGCATCGCCGAGATGGCGGCGGCGGCCGAGGAGCACCACGCCGACGCCATCGGCATGAGCGGACTGCTCGTCAAGTCGACGCTGATCATGCGCGAGAACCTCGAGGAGCTCAACCGCCGCGGCCTCTCCCACCTCCCCGTCATCCTCGGTGGAGCGGCGCTCACCCGCACCTACGTCGAGCGCGACCTGCGCGAGGTGTACGCGGGGCGCTTGTTCTACGGCAAGGACGCCTTCGAGGGCCTGCGCACGATGGACCGGCTCGTCGAGCTGGCGCGCACCGGCGAGGACGACCCCGACTTCGGCCGGGTCGCCGGTGGTCGCGACCTCGGCCCGAGGAAGTCCGAGCTGCGGCGCGAGCGGGCGCGGGCGGCACGCGAGCGTGGCGAGGGACCGCCAGCCCGTTCGCCCGAGGTCGCCACCGACAACCCCCTGTTCCCGCCGCCGTTCGTCGGCAGCCGTGTCGCCAAGGGGATGGCGATCGAGGACGTCGCCGCCTACCTCAACGAGACCGCCCTGTTCCGCAACCAGTGGGGCTACCGCCCGGAACGGGGTGAGGACGACGACGCCTTCAAGGCGCGCGTCCGGCCGCGCCTGCGCGACGAGCTGGCGCGGGCGACGGCCGAGCAGCTGCTCCTCCCCCAGGTTGCCTGGGGCCACTTCCCCGCCAACGCCGACGGGGACGACCTCGTGATCTTCAAGGACGAGCAGCGGTCATCCGAGTGGCTGCGCTTCACGTTCCCCCGCCAGGGCGAGCACCCGTGGTTGTGCATCAGCGACTTCTTCCGCTCGGTCGCCTCGGGCGAGCCCGACTGGGCGAGCTTCCAGGTCGTCACCGTCGGGCCGCGGATCTCCGAGGAGACGGCACGCCTCTTCGGCGCCGACGAGTACCAGCGCTACCTCCACCTCCACGGCCTCGGCGTCGAGATGGCCGAGGCGCTGGCCGAGTACTGGCACCGCCGCATCCGCGAGGAGCTGGGCTTCGCCGACGAGGACGGCCCGAGCCTGACCGGGCTTTTCCGACAGAAGTACCGGGGCGGCCGGTACTCGTGGGGCTACCCGGCCTGCCCCGACCTCGAGGACAACGCCAAGGTGGTCGACCTGGTGGGAGCGGAGCGCATCGGCGTGTCGGTGAGCGAGGGCTTCCAGCTCCACCCCGAGCAGTCGACGACCGCGATCATCTGCCACCATCCTCAGGCCAAGTACTTCGTGGCGTAGGCGGCACGGATGGCAGGCGCGAGCGCACGGCTCCTCGGATCGGTCCTCCTCGTGAGCACGCCTGGCGTGCACGCGACCCCGTCGGGGATCGGTGCGCTCGTCGTGTCAGCGCCCCTGCCCGGCTTCGCCGTTGCGCCGCCCGGCCCGACGAACGGGCCGCTGACGGCCTCGTCGTTCGCCGCACAGTCCTCCGACCCGCCGGTCGCGGCCTCGGAGTTCGCCCACGCTGCCGCCGAGCCCGGCTTCGCCGCCTACCTCCGCCTGTGGACGAGCACGGACGCCACGGCCCCAGCGGCGAACGACGTCGCCGTCGAGCTGTTCCGCATCCCCGACCACGGGAGCGAGACGTCCATGCTCTCGGAGCTGCGCCAGGCCTACCAGGGATCGGGGACCTCGGCCTTCGCCGTACCGGGGATCCCAGGGGCCGAGGGTCGGAGCCTGTCGGCCAACCAGCCCATCGCCGCCCGGCTGCGCGTGGTCACCTTCGCCACCGGCCCCTACGTGGCCGTGGTCCAGGTGGCTGCCCGCACGGTCCAGAACCCTGCTCCCGCCGGGACAACGCAGGCCGTCGAGGTCAGCACCTCGCAGTACGAGGCGCTCTCGGGCACCCCTGGAGCGCCAGCACCGAACCGGTCCCCGTCCGCGCCCGCTCCAGCAGGTACCGTCTCGCGTGCACAGGGGGGTTCGACGATGCGACTCGTCCTCGAAGTGATCGGTGCCCTGATCGTCCTCGGCGCCCTGAGTTGGCTGGTGCTCCGGCACCGTCGGCGCGACCCCGTGCCCGCGCCGAGGATCGTCTCCATCGGAGCGCCGCCTGCTGCGGCAGATGCCGTCGACCCCTGGGGCCCCGGCGGCATCTTCGCTGCCATGGGCGCCGTCGTGCCGGGCCAGCAGAGCGTGGCGGCCGAGCGGGCCGAGACGACGGGGGCGACCGCCGCCCCGGCGGCGTCCCGGGCTGCGGGTGACGGACGAGCCGGTGCCGGTGCGAGCGGCACTGCCGGTGCCGGCGAAACGAGCGGCACTGCCACGCCGCCCCCTCGGGCAGCGGGGAGCGGGGCTACGCCCGTTGCCTCCGGTACGCCGGTCTCCTCCGACCGCTCGTCGGTCGCCAAGCCGAACGAGCCGGCACCGGGAACACCCGCCGGCTGGCTCCCCGACCCCTCGGGCGAACCCGATCAACTTCGCTACTGGGACGGCTTGGCGTGGACGTCCCACGTGGCCCGGCGAACACCGGTTCCGTAGGTCGCGCCTCGTCGCGGTCCTCCCGGCCGCCCTGTGCCGGTCCCAGCCGTCCCGGGTCGTCGAGCCGGACTACCGGCCCCAGCGAGCGCCGCCGTCCGGACCGATGCCACTGCGGACGAAGCCACGGTGTGCCCAGGTCGGTGCGCCGACGACCTGGCTGACGAGCGCCACGACCTCCGACACCGCCGTACGGGTGCCGTCACCGATGCCCGCGATGAGCGTGGCGGGGCCGCGGTCGCGCCCCTGACCGCTCCCCGCCCACCACGGCCCGTTCCCTTCGGAGGTCTTGGGAGCAGACGACGCCGGCCGCGTGGACGGCGGAGCGTGCGTAGGTGCGGGTGCCGGTGCGGGTGCCGGTGCGGGTGCCGGTGCGGGTGCCGGTGCCGGTGCCGGTGCGGGTGCCGGTGCGGGTGCCGGTGCGGGTGCGGGTGCGGGTGAGCCCGACCCGATCTGCTCGGACGAGGTCAGCTGGGCGTCGGTGACCGGCGAAGTTCCGAAGACGCCACCCGCTTCTCCGGACCCGGACCGGGGCCCCGTGACCGTCGCCGCCGCCACCGGACCGGCGGACGCAACGGGAGGCGGCGCGCTCGAGGCGGTGGCTGCCTGCCCACCAGTTGCAGCCCCGGCCCTCCCGGAGGTGCCGCTGCCCTGCGAGCCCGAACGGGCCGAGCGACGCTCGCCCGGAACGGTTGCCGCGCCGTGGTGCGTCGACGGGGCAACCGGGCCGCTCGCCGTCAGCGCGCCCCCGCCGAGCGTGAGGCCGCTGACCGCGGCGGTCGCCGCAGTCGCCGCCACCCAGGCGCG
>JAJZJT010000166.1 GCA_021809995.1 Actinomycetes bacterium | reverse complement strand
AACGTGAAGACCTCCGGGTGGAGGCGATGGGACTCGAACCCACGGACCTCTTGACTGCCAGTCAAGCGCTCTACCAGCTGAGCTACGCCCCCGGAGACCTCACACGTTACCAGCTCGCGCCAGCGCCCCTGCTGTGCCGAGGGCGCCGGCGCGCCGGCGGCGGGTCGACCGGTGGCGCCCCTGTCACCGGCACCTTCGGCGCGGGCGCCCCCGGCCGCACGTGCGCGCGCCCCACCGGGGGCTCTCCCGCTGGGCCGGTACGATCTGCGCCCATGGCACGGGCCTACGACGTCGTGGCGATCGAGCGCAAATGGCAGGAGCGCTGGGCCGCCGAAGGCACCTACGAGGTCGACGCGGACGACCCCCGACCCCCCTGGTACGTGCTCACGATGTACCCGTACCCCTCGGGGCCGGCCCACATGGGCCACGTGCGCAACTACACCTTCGGCGACCTGCTGGTGCGCCATCGCACGATGCTCGGCCACGCCGTCCTGTCCCCGTTCGGCTTCGACTCCTTCGGCCTCCCCGCCGAGAACGCCGCCATCAAGACCGGCACCCACCCGCGCACCTTCACCGATGCCCGGATCGCCGAGCTGAAGGAGTCGATCGTGGCCCTCGGGGCCGTCTACGACTGGCGGCGCGAGGTCCGCAGTCACGACCCCGAGTACATCAAGTGGACCCAGGTCATCTTCCAGCGCCTGCTCGCCGCCGACCTCGCCTACCGGGCCAGCGCACCGGTCAACTGGTGCCCGGGCTGTCAGACGGTGCTGGCCAACGAGCAGGTCCTCGCCGACGGCACCTGCGAGCGTTCGGGCGACGTCGTCGAGCAGCGCGACCTCGAGCAGTGGTTCTTCCGCATCACCCGCTACGCCGACGAGCTGCTGGAGGGCCTCGACGACCTCGAGTGGCCCGAGCGGGTCAAGACCATGCAGCGCAACTGGATCGGCCGTTCCGAAGGCGCCGAGTTCGACCTTCCCGTGGTCGGCCGTGACGGCAGCGACGGCCGGCCCCCGCTCGCGCTCCGGGTGTTCACCACCCGGCCCGACACGTCCTTCGGGATGACGTACGCCGTCGTGGCGCCCGAGCACCCGCTCGTCGACGAGCTCACCACCGACGACCGGCGCGCCGCCGTCGAGGAGCTGCGGGCCCGGGCGGTCGCCAGCTCGGACATCGAGCGCCTCGCCGAGGGCGGGGGAGCGGCGCTCACCAAGCGCGGCGCGTTCACCGGCGCGCACGTCGTGAACCCGTTCACCGGTGGCGAGGTGCCCGTCTACGTGGCCGACTACGTCCTGACGGGCTACGGGACGGGCGCCATCATGGCGGTCCCCGCCGAGGACGCCCGCGACTGGGCGTTTGCCGAGGCCCACGGACTTCCCGTCGTCCGCACCGTCCAGCCCCCCGAGGGATGGGACGAGCACGGCGGTCCTGATGGTGGCCCGGGCGGCGCCTACACGGGCCCCGGGGCCAAGATCAACAGCGCGTGGCTCGACGGGCTCGACATCCCGACGGCCAAGGAGCGGGCCATCGAATGGCTCGAGTCCGAGGGCATCGGGACGCGCACGGTCAACTACCGCCTGCGCGACTGGCTGGTCTCCCGGCAGCGCTTCTGGGGCTGCCCGATCCCGGTCGTGACCTGCCCCGAGCACGGCATCGTCCCCGTGCCCGAGGACCAGCTCCCCGTTCTCGCCCCCGACGACGTCGAGTTCCGGCCGACAGGCGAGTCACCCCTGTCCACCAGCGAGGCGTTCCGCATCACGACGTGCCCGATCTGCGGCGGCCCGGCCGAGCGCGAGACCGACACGATGGACACCTTCGTCGACTCGTCGTGGTACTTCCTCCGCTTCACCGACCCGTGGAGCCCGGACAAGCCGTTCGACCCCGGCACGGCTGCCCACTGGATGCCGGTCGACCAGTACATCGGCGGCATCGAGCACGCCATCCTCCACCTCCTCTACGCTCGCTTCTTCACCAAGGCCCTCGCCGACCTGGGCCTCGCCCCTGCGGGTCTCCGCGAGCCGTTCGCCCGGCTGTTCACCCAGGGCATGATCCGCATGGACGGCACCAAGATGTCCAAGTCGAAGGGCAACCTGGTCGCCCCGTCGCGCTACCTCTCCACCGTCGGCGCCGATGCCCTTCGCCTCTTCCACCTCTTCGTCGGGCCCCCCGCCGACGACGTCGACTGGAGCGAGCAGACCGACAGCGTGATCGAGGGGTGCGGCCGGTTCCTCGACCGGCTCTGGCGCCTCGCCGTCGGCAGCGACGAGCGTCGTCCCGACCAGGGGAGCGGGGACGGGGACGGCGGGGAGGGCAGCGGCGCCGGCGGGCCCGGCGGCGGAGGTGCGGTGGGTCGCTCCGGGCCCCGCACCGCGGCCGACGACGAGGTCCGCCGGGCCACCCACCGCCTGGTGGACCGGGTCAGTCGCGACTACGAGCGGTGGTCGTACAACACGGCGGTGGCCGCCTGCATGGAGCTCGTCAACGTCGTCGCCCCCTACGCCCGTGACGACCCCCACGCCGAGGTCCTCGACGAGGCCGTCGACACCCTGCTGCTGCTCCTCGCCCCGATGGTCCCCCACGTGACGGCCGAGGCGTGGGAACGCCGGCACGGGACCGCGGTCCACGCCCAGGCTTGGCCGGTCGCCGACCCCGCCCTTGTCGCCCACGAGACGGTCACACTGGTCGTGCAGGTCAACGGCAAGGTCCGCGACCGCCTCGAGGTCGAACCGGGCATCTCGGAGGAGGACGCCGCCGGTGCCGCGCTGGCGTCCGCGCGTGTCCGGGACGTGCTGGCCGGCGCCGAGCCGAAGCGTGTCATCAGCCGGCCGCCGCGGCTCGTCAACGTCGTCGTGTGAGCGGGCCCGGCCCACCCGGCCCGCCGTCGCCGAGCGTGACCGTCGGCACGGCGTGTGACCACGTGGCGCCACCGGGCGGGAACGGTCCGAACCAGGGCCTCAGCCCGGGGCCGAACGTGCCGATACGCGTGAGAGAGTAGAAGCCCCTTCCCGCGTCGCCCGACCCAACCCGGTCCACCCGGCGACGCCCCCCGCCGAGCCCGAGGAGCCCTTTCCGCATGCGTGCACTGGCGACCTGGTGCGTCCGGCATCGCCGGCTCGTCGTCCTCTTCTGGGTCATCGCCCTGGTCGTCGCCTCTGCTGTCGAGGCGGGCGTCGGGAGCAACTACTCGAACAACTTCTCCCTGCCCAAGACCGAGTCGACCGAGGCGCTCCACCTGCTGCAGGCCGCCTCCCCCAAGGTCGCCGGGGACCGCGAGCAGGTCGTCGTGGCGACCTCGGGCGGCCGGAAGGTGACCGACCCGGCGGTCGAGGCCCGGGTGTCCGCCATGCTCCAGCGGCTCCAGGCCGTGCCCCACGTCACCACCGTGCTCTCGCCGTACGGGCCGGGCGGGGCCGATCAGATCTCGAGGTCGGGCACCGTCGCCTTCGCCGTGGTCACCTTCGACCGGCTCGCCCAGAGCATCTCGAACGCCGAGGCCCGCCACTTCGTCGCGGTTGCCCGCTCGGCCGACGGGCCGGGCGTGGAAGTCGCCGTGTCCGGCCAGGTGGCCGAGGCCTCCAACGCGCAGTCGATCGGGGGCACCGGCCCGGGGATCATCCTGGCCGGCGTCGTGCTCCTGCTCGTCTTCGGCTCGTTCTTCGCCATGCTGTTGCCGCTGGTGTCGGCTCTGGCCTCGCTGGGCACGGCGGTGGGCCTGATCGGCCTCCTCTCCAACGTCCTCACCATGCCGAACTTCTCGACCGAGCTCACCCTCCTGATCGGCTTGGGCGTGGGCGTCGACTACGCGCTCTTCATCGTCACCCGGCACCGCCAGGGGATGATGGCCGGCCACGACATCGAGTCGTCGATCGTCCACGCCGTGAACACCTCGGGGCGTGCCGTGCTCTTCGCCGGCATCATCGTCTGCATCGCCCTCCTCGGCATGTTCGCCCTCGGGGTGAGCTTCCTCTACGGCCTGGCTGTCGCCGCCGCCCTCGGGGTGGCGCTGACCATGCTCGCCGCCCTGACCCTCCTGCCCGCCCTGCTCGGCTTCCTCGGTCCCCGGGCGATCTCGCGGCGTCACCGCCGGCGGCTGGTCGACCACGGGCCGCGGGTCGCCGGCTCGGGCTCGACGGGCTTCTGGGCCCGCTGGGCCGACGCTCTCCGGGCCCACCCGACGATCCCCGCCGTCGTCGCCACCGGCCTCATCGTGGTGGTCGCCGTTCCGTTCTTCTCGATGCGCCTGGGCTCCACCGACCAGGGAAGCGACCCGATCGGGACGACCACCCGGACCGCGTACGACCTGCTGGCGAAAGGGTTCGGCCCGGGGTTCAACGGGCCCCTCGAGCTCGTCTCGGTCGTCCACGGCCCGGCCGACCGGACGGCCCTCGACCGCCTCGAGGCCGACGTGCGGACCGAGCGCGGGGTGGCCACGGTGAGCCCGCCCGTGCTCATCCCGACCAAGGGAGGCGGTGACGTCTCCCTCCTCGTCGCCTACCCCACGTCGTCCCCGCAGGCCGCGGCCACCACCCGGCTCATCCACCGCCTTCGGACCGAGGTCATCCCCCGGGCCGTGGCGGGCTCCCACCTCGCCGTCTACGTGGGGGGCACCACGGCGATCTTCGTCGACTTCGCCAACGTGCTCTCGGCCAAATTCCCGGTGTTCATCGCGCTCGTCGTCGTGCTCGCCTTCCTGCTCCTCGCCATGGTGTTCCGGAGCCTCGTCGTGCCCCTGACCGCCGCCGTGATGAACATCCTCTCCATCGGCGCGGCGTTCGGCTCGGTGGTGGCGGTCTTCCAGTGGGGCTGGCTGGACGCTCTCTTCGGGGTGTCGAAGACGGGCCCGGTCGAGTCCTTCCTGCCCGTGATGATGTTCGCCATCCTGTTCGGGCTGTCCATGGACTACCAGGTCTTCCTCGTCACCCGGATCCACGAGGAGTACCTCCACGGGGGCGGGGACGCCAAGGCCGCCGTCCGCAACGGGCTGGCCGCCACCGGTCAGACCATCTCGGCCGCCGCCCTCATCATGATCCTCGTCTTCGGTTCGTTCGTTCTCGGCGGGATCGTCGTCATCAAGGAGTTCGGCGTGGGCCTCGCCGGTGGCATCCTGATGGACGCACTGGTGATCCGCATGGCCATCGTGCCGGCGCTCATGCAGCTCCTCGGCCGGTCCAGCTGGTGGTTCCCCGGCTGGCTCGACCGCTTCCTGCCGCGCATCGGCATCGAGCCTCCGGAGGCCGACGAGGAGGCCATCGGCTTCGCCGGCGAGGAGACCGACGGGTTCGGCTCCGTGGCCGACGCGAGCCCCTGATCCGGACGCCTCTCCGCAGCCCCGGCGCGGCTGCGTGCGCCGCCGGCCGGCGCCCCCCTTGCCCCGGGGCGCAGGCGCCGGGAGGCTCGCCTACCCGTGGAAGGCGGGGACCATCGCCGAGAACCGATCACCCGGCTCGGCGCCCGGAGCGTAGACGGTGAAGCGGTCGACGACGTCGCCGAAGCGCTCGAGGACCCGCCGGGGGACGTCCGCGAGCGGGGCCACCACGGCGAAGGTCCCGAGCACCTCGTCGTCGACGAGGTCGGCCATGGCCTCCCACTCGCCCCGCTTCGAGCGGGCGTGCAGCTCGGCGTGGAGGTCGCCCCACCCGTGGAGCTCGAGGACCGGGCGGTAGGCGGGCGTCGAGCCGTAGAAGGCGAGCTGGGCGCGCACGGCCCGAGCCGAGGCATCGACCTCGGCGTCCGTGGCACCCGTGACGACCATCCCCGGGAGCGAGATCTCGACGTTCGCGCGCGAGCGTCCCCCGGCCGCCAGGCCTCGCTCGAGGGCCGGGAGGGTGACCTCGCGCAGGTACCGCTCGGTGGTGAACCCGTGGACGAGGAGGCCGTCGGCGACCTCGCCGGCCACCTCGGTCATGCGCGGGCCGACGGCGGCAAGGAAGACCTTGGCCGTCCCGTAGGGGTTGGGACCGGGGTCGAAGAGCGGGGGCATGAGGGTGTGCCGGTAGAACTGGCCACGGAAGAAGAGCCGCGACCCGTCGGCCCAGCTGGCCCAGATGGCCCGCATGGCGAGCACGAGCTCGCGCATGCGGGCGGCGGGATGCGACCACGGCATCGAGTACCGCTTCTCGATGTGCGGCTTGATCTGCGAACCGAGCCCGAGCACGAAGCGCCCTCGAGAGAGCGCCTGAAGGTCGTTCGCCACCACGGCCAGGGTCATGGGGTTGCGGGCGAACGCCACGGCGATGCCCGTGCCCAGCTCGACGCGCGTCGTGCGCTCGGCGGCGAGCGCCAGGGGGAGGAACGGATCGTGGGCCGTCTCGGCCGTCCACACGCCGTCGTAGCCGGCGGCTTCGGCGGTCGCCGCCGTGGCGGCGGCATCAGCGGGGTCGAACCCGAGGGTGGCGTCGACCTTCACGATCGGAGCCTAACTCTTGACCCGCAGGACATCGTTCCGGGGTTTGCCCAGGCGAGGTGACCGCAGGACATCGTTCCGGCGGCCGGGTCCGAGCCGGGGTCGCGTCCACGCGGTCGTTGCGCGCGGGCTGCCAGGCGTCGAGAATGCCCCGATGGGAACGGCACCGGTCCCGCGAGGGGAGCCGTCCGCAGGGCCTGCGGGCCCGCCCGCCCGCGGCACGCCGTTGCCGGTGCCCGAGCTGCCGGTGCCCGAGCTGCCGGGTCCAGG
>JAJZJT010000165.1 GCA_021809995.1 Actinomycetes bacterium | reverse complement strand
TCGGCCGAGTTGGTCATCGCCACCCCACTGCTGCTGCTGCTGATCATGGGGGTGATCCAGTTCGCCCTGTGGGAGCACGCCGAGCACGTCGCCACCGCCGTCGCCCAGCAAGGCGTCGCCGTCGGCCGCCTCCAGGACGAGACCGCAGCAGCCGGCCAGCAACAAGCCCAGAGCGTGCTCGACCAGCTCGGACCTTCGGTGCTCACCGGGACGACGATCACCGCGACGCGCACCGGCGCCATGACGACGGTGACGGTGACCGGCCACGCCGAGAGCATCATCGGCCTGTTCACCTTGCCAGTGAAGGCCACCGCGGCCGGCGCGACGGAGATCTTCACGGTCCCGGGGCAGGCACCATGAGCGGCGGCCCGGTTCTTCGCCGGTTGCGCACGGGCGAAGAGGGCAGCGTCGCGACCGAGCTCGTGCTGCTCACCCCGCTGCTCGTCCTCATGCTGCTGTTCGTCGTCGCGCTCGGCCGCACCGTCTCGGCCCGCATGGAGGTCGACGGCGCAGCCGCCCAGGCCGCCCGCGCCGCGTCCATCGCCCGCGATCCCGCCACGGCCACCGCCATGGCGGAGCAGGCCGCCACCACCGCCCTCGGCTCGGACCACGTCACCTGCGGAGACCTCACCGTCACCACCGACACCGCCGACTTCGCCCCCGGCGGTCAGGTCTCGGTCACCGTCAGCTGCACCGTCGACCTGGCCGACCTGGTCGGGCTGCGCCTCCCCGCGTCACAGTCGATCATCTCGACTTCAACGGCCGTGATCGACCTCTATCGAGCAGTCGGATCATGACCGTCCCCGTCGCCCGGCTGCGCGAGCGGCTCGGTGCGCCCGAGTCGGGCATGGTGACCGCCTTCGTCGTCGTGTTCACCCTCGCCCTGCTCGTGATGGCCGGCCTGGTCCTCGACGGCGGCCTCGCCCTGTCGGCCAAGGTCCAGGCCATCGACGATGCCCAGGCCGCGGCACGCGCCGGTGCCCAGGCCATCGACATCCCCCTCTACCGATCCACCGGCCAGATCACCCTCGATCCCACCCAGGCTGCCGCGGACGCCGAGCAGTACCTCGCCCAGTCCGGCCATACGGGCACCGTGACCGTGACCCGCGACCAGGTGAGCGTCACGGTCACCATCAGCCAGCCGACCCAGCTGCTGTCCCTGGCCGGCATCGGCCACATCACCGTCTCGGGGGCCGGAACCGCCACGGCCGAGCAGGGCTGAGATGATCCGCCTCGCCCGTCTCGCCAAAGGGCTCGCCGCCCTCGCCGTGCTCGTCGGCCTCGTCGCCGGCGTTCCCTGGGCGCTGTGGCATTTCGTCGGCTGGCCGCTCCCGCACCACCTTCCCACCGCCGGACAGGTCGGCCGGGCCCTCGACCACCAGGGCATCCCCGCCCAGAGCCTCGTCGACGCGCTCGCCGTCGTGGTCTGGGCCACCTGGGCCACCCTCGTCGCCTCCCTCACGGTCGAGATCCCCGCCGCGCTCGCCGGACGCCACGCCCCCCACCTCCCGGTCGCCGGGATCTTTCAACCCGTCACCGGGCGGCTCGTCGCCGCGGTCGTCGTGGCCTGCCTCGCCGTTGCACCCCGGCCTGCCCATGACACCGCGGCGGGGTTGCCGGGGCTCGGCCTGGCTACCGGTCGCCGCCCAGTCGCTGCCCTGGTCCTCACCGGCGACAGACAACCGCTGCCGAATCAAGGGCGGCCCACGTTGCCACTTGGAGCCGACACCGTGGCGACGGTCGCCGCGCCCCAAGGCACCCCTGCGCCCGGACCGGCGGTGGCCGCCGCAACTCGCACCTACGTCGTCCAGCGCGGCGACACCCTGTGGGGCATCGCCGAGCGGGAGTTGGGCGATCCGCTGCGCTGGTCGGAGATCTACCAGCTCAACGAGGGCCGGCCCCAACCCGGCGGGGTCACGCTTACCGACCCGCACTGGATCGACCCGGGCTGGACCCTCCTCCTGCCCGCGACGACCGCATCTTCACCTGGCCCCTCCGGCCCGGGAGCCGCCCCGGCACCGGCACCTATCGCGACCCCGGGCAACCCGACCACCGGCCCGGCGTCGTCCCCGCCGCCGACCGTCTCCTCACACCCGGCTCCTGCGACCACGACCCCCGACGCGACGGCGCCGACCGCTCCGCCAGCACCGACCCGGCCGGCGACGCCGGCGACGACTCCGCACGAAGGCACGTCGAGCGGCGTGCCGGTCCGCCTGCCGTCAGGGTCGGTGGTCGGCGGCTCGTTCGCCGCCGGGGTGCTCTCGGCGGTGGCGCTTGGCCGGCTGCGCCGCCGTCACGCCTACCGCTACCGGCCACCCGAGCCTGGCCGGGACCTGGGCCCCGACCCGCTGCGCCCGACGCTTCGCCACCTGAGGGCCGCCGCGGCGGCCACCGGCCACCGGCCGCCCGGCCCCGACGAGGTGCCGGCCATGGCCGACGACGACGTCGAGCACCGGGAACGGCCCGACCTGGTCGAGATCGGCACCCGGGACGGCCACCGGGTCGAGCTGGCGTTGAGCGAGCTGGGCGGGGTGACGGTCACCGGCCCGACCGCCGCGCAGGTGGTGGCGGCCTGGGTCACCGCCGTTATGACCCGGGCCGGACCCCGGGCGGCCGAGGTGATCGCCACCCGCGCCGCCCTCGAGGTGGTGTTCGGGCCGGGCGGCTGCCCCGAGGCGGTGCCCGGCTTGTGGGTCCTCGACGACAGCGAACGGGTGCTACGGAGCTTGGAGCGAATGGTGCTTGCCCGTGCCCGCCAGGTGGCCGAGGCCGAGGTGCCCGACGTCGTCGCCTACCGCCGGGCCAACCCCTGGGAGCCGGTGCCCGTGATCCTGGCGATCGTCCACCACGTCCCCGAAGCCGACGCCGGCCGGTGGGCGGCCACGGCCACCCAGGGGCCACGGCTCGGCTTCGTGGCCATGACCTGTGACCCCGACGCCCCGATGCCGGCCGGCGTGAGGGTCGGGGAGGACCGGGTGGTGGCCGCCGCCACGCCCGTCGAGGCGGCCGAACGCCTGGTCGGCGTCTGCCTGTTCGGCCTCGGCTCCGACGAGGCCGCCGACGTGATCGCCACCCTGGCCGAGACCGAGGAACGCCCCGACAGCAGCGAAGAAGGCAACGCCGCCCACGACCGCATCGCCGCGCCCGAAGGAGCGGCCTGGCCCACGCTCGCCCGGCTGGCGGACCGCCCCGGTGACGAGGCTCCTGCCCCCGTACCGTCGCCAGGTGAGACCGGTCCGCCCGAGGCCGCCGCGCCCGATCGGGCGTCGGTCGTGGTCAGCGTCTTCGGTCCCTACGAGATCGCCGTCTGTGGCCAGGTCGTCTCCCGCGGGCTGCGCACCGTGGCCAAGGAGTTGCTGGCCTGGCTGTGCCTGCGACCCGAGGGCGCCAGCGTCGACGCCACGGTCGAGGCGCTGTGGCCCGACACCGAGCGAGACCAAGTCCACAAAGCGTTCTGGCTGGCCGCCTCCAACCTGCGAACCCGGCTCGGCACCAAAGCCGACACCAACGGCGACGCCGACACCAAGGTGCTCGTCGCCTCGGGCGACGTCTACCGCCTCGACCCCGACGCAGTGTCCTGTGACCTGTGGAGCTTCCAGGAGGCGCTCACCACGGCGGCCCGGGCCGAGGAGGACCGGGCGGCCCGTGACGCCCTGCGCCGGGCGGTCGACGCCTACCGGGGCGACCTGCTGTCGGGCACCGACTACGCCTGGGTCGAGCCGGTCCGCCAGGACCTCCACCGCCGGGCCCTCGACGCCCACCTCCGCCTGGCCGACCTCGACTGTCGCCTCGACAACCCCGACGCCGCCGAGGACACCCTGCGTCGGGCCATCGACCTCGACCGCTACGCCGAGGAGCCCTACCGCCGGCTTATGAACCTCCACGCGCAGCGGGGCCGCCCCGACGCGGTGGTCGACACCTGGAAGCTCCTCGAAGCCCGCCTGGGCGAGATCGACGTCGACCCCGAACCGGCCACCGTTCGCCTCTACCGCTCTCTCACCAGCCCGCCCGACACACCGGCCGATCGTGCTCGCCGGGCGCGGCTGTCGTCATGACCCCAACGGTCTGGGCCGAACTCGGCCCCCGCAGCGGACCGAGGCTGGCGTGATCCTGGCCGCCGTCGAGACCCTCGTCATCTGGCGGCTCGGCCCGACCCCGGCGCTGGTCGCCTTCGCCTACCTCGGTGCCGCCGGGACGGTCGTCTCGCTTATCGACCTGCGCACCCGACGCCTGCCCGACCGGGTGGTCCTGCCGTCCTATCCCGTCACCCTCGCCCTGTTGGTGGTGGCATCGGGGGTTCAGGGGCGCTGGTGGCCACTCGGCCGGGCCCTGATTGCCATGGTCCTGGTGGCCGGGTTCTACCTCGCCCTCGCGCTTTGCTTCCCCCACGGCCTCGGGTTGGGCGACGCCAAGCTCGGCGGCCTGCTTGGCCTCGGGCTCGGCTGGCTCGGCTGGACCACGCTCACCACCGGTGTGCTCGCCGCATGGTGTCTCGCCGCGCTCACCCTCCTCGCCCACCACGTCATCCGAGGGGGCGGGCGGGACCGGACCATCGCACTCGGGCCTTGGCTCTGTCTCGGCGCACTCGTCGCCATCGTGATCCGGTAGGGCGCGACCGGGCCGAGAGGCCTTCAGATCGCCAGGTCTGGCGAGGTAGCGCGTCGCAGGACGAACCGACGAACAGGAGGCGCCACCGGGACCGTCGTCCGCCGTCACGGTCGGTTGGTGTTCGTGGCCTGGCACCGCTTCTTCATCGAAGATGAGGTCGACGTCGATCAGGTCGAGGTCTAGGCCGATGCTCCCGAACAGCTGTGTCACCACTGGGGCGGGATCGGGGTCATCGAACCGGACGGGACCAGCCAGGTCCGTGCCCTTCGCGAACCTCGTTGGCGATTCACCAGCCGGGTGCGGATGGCTCGGCAGGGGCCGGCTTGCATCCCTCACCCCGTCGAGGTCTCCTCCCGGGAACCGAACCCGTGCTTAAGGGAGGCGCGATGCATCGAGTCGCCATCTACGCCAGACAAGACCCCACCCCCGGCGCCCGCGCACGCCTCGACGCCCAAGTCGCCACCGTCGCAGCGTTCGTGCGGCGGCACGAATGCCACGTCGCCACCTACGCCGACCTCAGCCCCGGGGTCACCCTGGAGCGCCCCGGTCTCGCCCAGCTCATCGCCCACGCCCACGCCGGCTGGTTCGACCTCGTCGCCGTCGAACGCCGCGAAACCGTCACCCCCGACCCAACGGGCAGACGCCAGATCCGCGACCAACTGGCTCCCGCGGGCGTCAGGGTCGTCGTACGCCCGCCGCTCGCCGTCCGTCTGGGCCGAATAGTACCCGGGTTGGCCCTGGTCGACTTGGTCGAGGACCGCTGACCGTTACGAGCGGCGGACGCAACGTCAGCGGGACTGCCGCTATGGAGTCGCTCTGGCGGCTCGTCGCGGTCGTCCTCCCGGGCGCAGGGAAACTCCGGCGTTCTTCAAGGCACGCCGCACCGTGCTCGCCGCCACCTCCAACTCCCCAGCGACCCAGTCCGCGGACCGCCCTTCGGCATAGAGGTCGATGGCCCTGTTGAGGTCAGTTCCTCGGAGCGCTCGGCGATCCCGCTTGGGGACCCCGTGACGTCGGACGTGGCCGATCACCGTCGTCCGGTTCACCCCGAACGACGCCGCAAGTTCCTCTACGGGGACACCTTGGCGGTAGGCGGCCACCAACTCAGCCACCCCGTCGGTTCCGAGACGGCGCTGGACCGGCAGAGTGGCAACCAGCGGGTCGGTCGGATGGACATGCGTCGCATCAGGGCCCTGTCGCAGTACCGTCCCCAGCGGCGGTAAACAGAGCACAGGGCCATCTACCTGCGTAAACGCGTGACCCGTGGCCGTCGAAGGTCGTCTCGTACTGTGACAAGGTAAGACCACCGTCGGTGCCGAGCTGTCAGCGGAGGACGGCGATCTCGGAGCGGGAGCTGTCCACCGTGAAGGTCCCGTGCCCGCCGTCGACCGCCAGACCGCCCGATGCGCCGGCGGGCAGGGGCCAGTAGTGGAACCGGCCACCGGCAGTGCGCTCCCCCAGGGCCCCGTCGTTGCCGACGAACCAGACGTCGCCACTGCTCGAGACTGCTACCGCCGTGGCCGAGACGAACGACGAGAAGTGCGGGAGCGGGAGCTCGAACCGCTGGACCTGCCGGCCCTCCGGAGCGGCTCGGAGCAGCGCTGCCCCGTCTGCCACCCACAATGCCCCGCTCGGAGCGCAGGCCATCCCGCCTGGTGCATCACTGCCGTCGAGGTGGATCTGAGCGGTCACGCCGCTCGGGCCCAGGCGGTCCAGGAGGGAGGGGAGGGGGCCGCGGGACGTGAAGGCAGAGACCGCCGCCCACACGCCGCAGCGGGGGCCGCCGGCCAGCGACTGCGGCGCCTGGCCGGGAGGGAACGTCACGACGGTCCTGATGGCACCTGTCTTCGCCAGGGCCCGGTCGACCACCCAGCGCCCGCGCCCGTCGGTGCCTGTCACGTAGACAGAGCCCCCGCCGGGCCAGGCGATGTCGTCGGGCCCGGCGGTCCCGACGGTACGGTCGGGGTCCCCGATGTCGCGGACCTGGCCGGAGCCGGTGAGCACGTAGAGGTTGAGGCCGGCGCTCACCCATACGCTTCGGCCCGGGCCGGCCACCACTCCGCTCGGATAGGGGCCGACCTTGAA
>JAJZJT010000164.1 GCA_021809995.1 Actinomycetes bacterium | reverse complement strand
CCGGTCCCTCCACGAGCACCTCCCAGCAGGCTCAGCCGTCCGACCGGCCAGGCCATTGTGCCCCAGGCACCGGCTCGGGGGTGCCGCCGGACCGGGGGTGCCACCGGCCCGAGGTGCCCGGCCGGCTCGGGGGTGCCCGGCCGGCTCGGGGGGCCCGTAGAGTGGTCGCATGGCTCACTACGCGGTGCGCACCTACGGCGACCCGGTCCTGCGCCAGCGGGCTGCGGAGGTCGAGGAGTTCGACGGGGTCCTGGCGCGCCTCGTCGACGACATGGTCGAGACCATGTACGAGGCTGAGGGCGCAGGGCTGGCGGCGCCCCAGGTGGGTGTGCAGCGACGCCTGTTCGTCTACGACGTTGGCGACGGTCCCGGCGTCGTCGTGAACCCCCGGATCGCCGATGCGTCCGGCGAGTGGCGCTACGACGAGGGCTGCCTGTCGATCCCCGGGCTCCGCCTGGCCATCGTGCGCCCGGCTCGGGTGGTCGTGACCGGCCAGGACGCCGACGGCGAGCCCGTCGAGCTCGAGGCGGACGAGTTCCTCGCGCGGGTGTTCCAGCACGAGGTCGACCACCTCGACGGCGTGCTCATGCTCGAGCGGCTCGAGGACGACGAGCGCAAGATCGCCCTCAAGGTCCTCCGCGACCGGGCGATGGGCCTCGACACCACGGCCCTCGAGGCTCGGCTGTCCGGCGCCGGCAGCACCCGGGTCGTCTGAGCGCGCAGCCGGTGGCCCGGCTCGTCTTCCTCGGGACGCCCGAGGCCGCCGTCGGGCCGCTCGAGACCCTCGTCGCCTGCGGTCACGAGGTGGTCGGCGTCGTCACGCGGCCGGACCGACGCCGGGGACGGGGCGCCGCCCTCGTGCCGAGCCCGGTCAAGGCGGCGGCACGTCGCGCCGGGCTCCGGGTCGTCGAGGACGTGGCCGACGTGCTCGACGCCGGCGCCGAGCTCGGCGTGGTGGTCGCCTACGGCCGGATCGTCCCGGCCGCCGTCCTGGAGCGCCTGCCCATGGTGAACCTGCACTTCTCGTTGTTGCCTCGGTGGCGGGGAGCGGCCCCGGTCGAGCGGGCGATCCTCGCCGGTGACGCCCGGACTGGCGTGTGCTTGATGACGGTCGAGCCCGAGCTCGACGCCGGCCCGGTCCACGCCTGCGCCGAGACGGCCATCGGCGCCGACGAGACGGCGGACGACCTCCGGCGCCGACTGGCCGCCCTCGGCTGCGAGCTGCTGGTCGAGCACCTGTCCCACGGGCGGGCCGGCCTCCCGCCAGGGCGGCCCCAGACCGGCGAGCCGACGTACGCCGCGAAGCTCCAGCCCGACGAGCGCCGGCTCCGTTTCGAGCTCCCCGCCGAGGTCGTCAACCGGAGCGTCCGGGTGGGCCAGGCGTGGACGACGTTCCGGGGCGGCCGTCTCCTGGTACGGCGCGCCGCGCCCGAGGTCGCCCCCGATGGGGTGCCGCCGTCCGGCGAGCCCGGCGAGCTGTGGGGCACCCACGTCCGCACGGGGGAGGGAACGTGGCTCCGGCTGGCGCGTGTGCAGCCGCAGGGGCGCGCCGAGCTCGACGCCGCCGCGTGGGCTCGCGGGGCGCGGCTGGCCCCCGGCGAGCGCCTCGGAGACGGGAGCGGAGGAGGCGCCGGCCGGTAGCATCGGCGGGGATGCCGGCCGCCGCCCGACCTGTCCCGCACGTCGCCCCGTCGATCCTCTCCGCCGACTTCGGCGACCTGGCCGCCGCCGCCGCCGCCGTGGTCCCGGCGTGCGAGTGGCTCCACGTCGACGTGATGGACGGGCACTTCGTGCCCAACCTGACCGTCGGTCCGCCGGTGGTCGCGTCGCTCCGCCGGCACTCCAGGCTCTTCTTCGACACCCATCTGATGCTCCGCGACCCCGGGCGGTACCTGGCGGCCTTCCGCGACGCGGGGGCGGACGGGTGCACCGTGCACGTCGAAGTGGGCGGGACGGCCGCGCTGATCGACCAGATGCGACGCCTCGGGCTCCGGGTCGGGCTGGCAGCGAACCCCGACACCCCCTTCGAGGCCCTCGAGCAGCACCTCGGGCGCGTCGACCTCGTCCTGTGCATGACGGTGTTCCCGGGCTTCGGTGGCCAGCCGTTCATGGCCGAGGTCCTCCCGAAGGTGCGCCGTGTCCGCCAGGCGGTCGAGCGCGCCGGGCTCGACGTCGTCGTAGAGGTCGACGGGGGCGTCGACGAGCGCACGGGAGCCCTGGCTGCCGAGGCCGGTGCCACCGTCCTCGTGGCCGGCTCCGCCGTCTACGGGGAACCTGATCCGGGTGAGGCGGCGCGGCGCATCGCCGCGGCCGCCCGGATGGCATGCCCACCCGTGTCGGCGTGACGGCGCCACGCTCGTCGGTGGGGCCCGGGGCCGACCAGGGAGGGGACGCGGCCCTCATGGCCGAGGCGATCACGGTCGCCGAACGGGTTCGTGGCCGGACTGCTCCCAACCCGTGGGTCGGCGCCGTCGTGGTCGCGGCTCCAGGCCCAGCACCCGGCCGACCCGGCGACCGGACGGGTGCCGAGCGCTTCAGTGGGGCGACCGCCCCGCCGGGTGGGGCGCACGCCGAGGTCGAGGCCCTGGCCAGGGCGGGCGAGCAGGCGCGGGGGGGGACCCTGGTGGTGACGCTCGAGCCGTGTGCCCACCACGGCCGCACGCCGCCCTGCACCGACGCCATCGTGGAGGCCGGCGTCCGCCGCGTGGTGGTGGGGATGGTCGACCCCGACCCGGCGGTGCGCGGGCGGGGGATCGCTGCGCTCCGCGCCGCCGGGGTCGAGGTCGAGGTCGGCACGGGTGAGGCGGAGGTCGCCGAGCAGCTGGCCCCCTACGTCAAGCACCGCAGGACCGGCCGTCCGTGGGTCGTCCTCAAGCTGGCGGCGACCCTCGACGGGCGTACCGCTGCCCCCGACGGCTCCAGCCGGTGGATCACCGGTCCCAAGGCCCGTGCCGATGTCCACCGGCTCCGGGCGACGAGCGACGCCGTGCTGGTGGGGGCGGGGACGGTGCGGGCCGACGACCCTTCGCTGACGGTGCGCCTGCCTGCTGGCGACCCCTTCCACCGTGACGAGGCGAGCCAGCCGCGTCGGGTCGTGCTCGGGCGAGTGCCGGCGGGAGCGGCGGTGGCACCGGCCACCGAGCTCTCCGGCGACCTCGGCTCGGTGCTCGACCAGCTGGGGGCGGAAGGCGTGCTCCAGCTCCTCGTGGAGGGCGGGGCCAGGGTGGCCGGCGACTTCCACCGCCAGGGGCTTGTCGACACCTACGTGGTCTACCTCGCCCCGGCTCTGCTGGGCGGGGACGACGGTCGCGGTCTCTTCGCCGGCCCCGGTGCGGCCACGCTGGCCGAGGCCTGGCGGGGCACGGTCCGATCGGTGACTACCCTGGGCCCTGACATCCGGGTCGTCGTGACCCCGGCGAGGTGACGTCCGGCGCCACCTCCGCCCGAACGAGGGAGAAGGCAGGGCCATGCCCTTCGCACCGGTGGAAGAGGCCATAGCGGCGGTCGGTCGCGGTGAGATCGTCGTCGTCGTCGACGACGAGGACCGTGAGAACGAGGGCGACTTGATCATGGCGGCGGACGCCGCCACCCCGGAGAAGGTGGCGTTCTTCCTCGCCCACACCTCGGGAGTGATCTGCGTCCCGCTGACGCCCGAGCGGGTCGACGCCCTCGACCTGCCGCTCATGGTGACCGCCAACACGGAGGCACAGCGGACGGCGTTCACGGTGAGCGTCGATGCCCGCGTCGGGACGACCACGGGGATCTCGGCCGAGGACCGGGCTGCCACCATCCGGGCTCTGGTCGACCCGGACACCCGACCGGTGGACCTCAACAAGCCGGGGCACATCTTTCCGCTCCGCTACCGCACCGGCGGGGTGCTCAAGCGGGCAGGCCACACCGAAGCAGCGGTGGACCTCGCCCGTGCGGCCGGCCGGGCCCCGGCAGGCGTGCTGTGCGAGGTGGTGAGCGCCGACAAGCGCTCCATGGCCCGGCTGCCCGAGCTCGAGGCGTTCGCCGAGCGCCACGGGCTCCTCTTGATCTCGATCGCCGATCTCATCCGGTACCGCCGACGGAACGAGAAGCTGGTCCGCCGCCTGGCCAGCGCCCGGCTGCCGACGAAGCTCGGCGAGTTCACCGCGGTCGCCTACGAGTCGGTGCTCGACGGCGAGCAGCACCTCGCCCTCGTGATCGGCGACGTCGCCGGTGCCGAGGACGTCCTGGTCCGGGTGCACAGCGAGTGCCTGACCGGCGACGTCCTCGGCTCGCTGCGCTGCGACTGCGGCCCCCAGCTCCACGCGGCGATGGAGACCATCGCCGGGGAGGGGCGCGGGGTCATCGTCTACCTGCGCGGCCACGAGGGTCGGGGGATCGGTCTCGGGCACAAGCTGCGTGCGTACTCGCTGCAGGAGGAGGGGTTCGACACGGTGGACGCCAACCTCGAGCTGGGCCTGCCAGCCGACTCGCGCGAGTACGGCATCGGTGCCCAGATCCTGGTCGACCTGGGCGTGACGACCATGCGGCTCATGACCAACAACCCGACCAAGTACGGCGGGCTCGAGGGGTTCGGCCTCGACATCGTCGAGCGGGTTCCCCTCCAGACCCGGGCGAACCCGGAGAACATCGAGTACCTGCGGACCAAACGGGAGCGGATGGGGCACCTGCTCGACGGGCTCGACGGACAGGACGACGTCGATGACGTCCTCTGACCAGACCGCTCTGCCCAACGACGCCAAGGCCCGCGCCGCCGAGCGCGTGAGGTCCGTCGTCGACGGAGCGGACGCACGGGTGGCCCGGGTGGCGTTCGTCTGTGCCGAGTTCAACGGTGGGATCACGTCCCGGCTTCTCGTGGGAGCGCTCGACGTGCTCGACGAGCGCGGTGTCGCGACGACCGACCGAGCGCTCGTCTGGGTGCCAGGGGCGTTCGAGGCACCGCTCGCCGCGGCGCGCCTCGCCGGGTCGGGGGCGTGGGACGCGATCATCTGCCTGGGCGCGGTGATCCGGGGCGACACCGGGCACTACGACTTCGTCGCCGGCCAGTGTGCCGCCGGTCTCGAGCGCGTCCAGCTCGACACCGGCGTGCCCGTGGTCTTCGGGGTGCTCACGACGGACACGGTGGACCAGGCACTCGACCGTTCCATGCCCGACGCGACGAACAAAGGACGCGAGGCCGCCCTCACCGCGCTGGCCATGGTCTCGGTGCTTTCGGGAGCGGGAGCGCTCCGGTGAGCGGCCTGCGGGTGGTCCTGCCCAAGGGGTCGCTCGAGCGCGCCACGCTGGAGCTCTTCGCCGACGCCGACCTCGCCGTCTCGCGGTCGTCGACGGTCGACTACCGAGCCAGTATCGACGACCCTCGGATCGCCGAGGTGCGCATCCTGCGCCCCCAGGAGATCCCCGTCTACGTGGCCGAGGGCCTCTTCGACCTGGGGATCACCGGTCGCGACTGGATCGAGGAGCGCGCCGCAGCGGTGACGTCGCTCGGCACGCTCGCCTACTCGAAGGAGACGGCCAACCCCATCCGGGTGGTGCTCGCCGTGCCCGACGAGTCACCGGTGCGCACGGTCGCCGACCTGGCAGCGTCGGGAACGGGCCCCGGCGGAGCCCTCCGGGTGTCGACCGAGTACCCGGAGCTGACCCGCCGGTACTTCGCCTCGCACGGCATCGCCGCCGCGGTCAGCCTGTCCTACGGCGCCACCGAGGCGAAGGTGCCCGACATCGCGGACTGCGTGGTGGAGATCACCGAGACCGGACGGGCGCTGCGGGCGGCAGGGCTCCGCATCGTCGAGACGCTGCTCGTCTCGCGCACCGAGCTGGTTGCCAACCCGACGGCGGCCGCCGACCCGGAGCGGCGCCACTCCATGGACCAGGTGCACACACTGCTGCAGGGTGCGCTCGAGGCGCGTGACAAGGTCCTCGTCAAGCTCAACGTGGCGGCCGAGCGGCTCGACAGTGTGATCGACGTCCTTCCGTCGCTTCGCGCCCCGACCGTCTCGGAGCTCTTCGGGGGCGACGGGTTCGCCGTCGAGACCGTTGTCCGAAAGGCGGAGATCAACATCCTCATCCCGGCCCTGCGCGACCGGGGCGCGACCGACATCCTCGAGCTCGCCCTGGCCAAGATCGTGCACTGACCGGGCCGGAGCGCGAGGAGCCGATGCTGTGAGCGCACCAGCGCGACCACACGGGGCGCCCGAGGGCGCGCGTGCCGGCACCACGACGGTGAGGGGCTGGGTCGACGTCCCGCCGGCGCGCCGGGCCCCGCTCGTGGGACGGGTCGTCCGCTTCGACGAGGCGCGGGGCGTCGGCGAGGTCGAGACGGGGGGTGGCCGCCGCTACGGGTTCCACTGCACGGCGATCACCGACGGCACCCGGACGGTCCCCGTCGGGACGGTGGTGGCCTTCGAGGCGGTGCCCGGGTTGGGCGGCCGCGTCGAGGCGGTCGGGGTGCGCCCGCTCCCCGGCGTAGGGCCACCGGGGGCCGCGCCGCCGGCGGGCGGCCCGGTCCCGACCGGTGCCACCCCGCTGTCCGGCCCGCCTTGGCGACCAGCTCCGGGCCGTCCCTCCGGCCCCGCCCCGTCGCCCGTCCCGTCGCTCCCCCTCGCTGACGCCGGGTCACCGCCGTCTGGCCCGGCGTCTGCGGGCCCGGCGTCTGCGGGCCCGGCGGGCGCTCCCTCGTCGCGGCCGGGGGCGTCCGGGACGTCCTCGTCCTCGTCCTCGTAGGGGTTCCCGA
>JAJZJT010000163.1 GCA_021809995.1 Actinomycetes bacterium | reverse complement strand
TGCTCCTGGCCGCGTCCGGCCGGCTCCGGCGGGTCGAGGGTGCCGAAGGGGAACCGACCCGCTTCTACCCTGCCGGGGCCTGACGGGCCTGACGGGCCCGACGGGCCCGCGGAAGCCCCCCCGGGGTCCACGGCGTCACCGTCGCACCCGCGGCTGGTCGGGCGGGGGGCCCGCGTCCGGCCCGTCGAGCTCGACCAGCGCGACGCTCGCCGTCACCTCGACGGAGGCGGCGTCCCCGGTGGCCCGCCGTCGGCGGTCGTGGACGACCTTGGCCACCACGGCGGCAATGACCACCACGGCCACGGCGACGACGGACCAGATGCCGACCTGCGAGAGGAGGTGCTCGAACGACACGCCGACGAGGTAGCCGAGCAGCGTGTAGCCGACCCCCCACAGCACGCCGCCCGCCACGTTGTAGCCGAGGAAGACCCGGTAACGGACGCCGCTCATGCCCGCCAGTCCTGGGATGACAGCCCGGGCGAAGGCCACGAAGCGCCCGAGGAAGACGGCGGCTCCGCCGAACCGCTCGAGCAACCCGAGCGTCCGGCGCACGCCGGGCCGTCCTCGCAGCGGCCGGTGCTCGAGCAGCCAGGGCCCCGCCACGCGGCCGAGGAGATAGCCGGACGAGTCGCCGACGACCGCGGCGACGACGACGACGACCATCATGAGGGCCAGGTCCACCTGGTGGAGGCCAGCGAGCACACCGCCCACCACGACGGCGGTCTCCCCCGGGATGAAGAAGCCCACGAACAGGCCGGCCTCGGCGAAGGTCAGGGCACCGACGACGGCGTAGGCCGCCGGCCCGTGGATGCGCAGCAGGTCACCGACGAGGCCACCCGGCAGGCCGTGCGCAGCCGTGGCGGCGACCGAGGCGAGGTCAGCGAGCGAGGCGGTCATCGGTCTCGCTCGCCCCTTCGGGCGCGGGGTCGTCCGGCAGGGCGCGCTCGGCTCGCCGGCCGCCCGTCGGGCTCACGACGCTGCCGTGGCTGCGACCGGCAGCTCGACGAGCTGGCGGGCGAGCTCGCGGTAGGCGGCCGCGCCAGCTGAATTCGGCGCGTGCTGCAGGATCGACTTGCCCAACGCAGGTGCCTCGGCGAACCGGATCGACTTGCGCACCGGGGGCTGGAGCACAGGCAGCGCATAGCGCCGCTCGACCTCCTCGAGGATGTGCCGGGCGTGGCGTGTCCGGTCGTCGAACATGGTGGCGACCACCCCGCGGACGGCGAGGGACGGGTTGGCGAACGTGCGCACGTCCTCGATCGTCTCGAGCAGCTGGCCGACGCCGCGGTGGGAGAGCGACTCGCACTGGAGCGGGACGACCACCGCCGTCGCCGCCGTCAGCCCGTTGATCGTGAGAACGCCGAGGGAGGGCGGGCAGTCCAACAGGACGATGTCGTACTGGTCGAGCACCGGGGCGATCGCCCGGGAGAGCACGTGCTCGCGCCCGGTCCGCGTGAGCAGGTGGACCTCCGCACCGGCGAGCTCGATGGTCGCCGGCAGGACGTCGAGGCCGGGCACCCCGGGCACGGGACGGCGCACGTCGGCGACGGGAGCGTGGCCGACGAAGACGTCGTGGAGCGACCGCTCGAGGTGGTCGGGGTCGAACCCGAGCGAGTAGGTGAGGCACGCCTGGGGGTCGAGGTCGACGACGAGGGCCCGGCAGCCGAGCTCGGCACTGGCCGCCCCCAGTGCGTGCACCGTTGTCGTCTTGGCGACGCCGCCCTTCTGGTTGGCCACCGCCAACACCTCGGTCACGCCCCGAGTCTACGCGGGCCCTGCCCGACGCCCATGGCGCGCGGCGACGTGCCCGAGGGCGCTCCGGTGCCGCGCGACTGGTCGGCACCGTCGACGATGTGCACGCGTCCCGAGCCGTTGAGGTCGACGACCGCAGCAGCGAGCAGGCACTGTCCAAGGTGGGGAACGGCCACCCGCGGGCGGGGACGCCGGCGCGGCGCCGGTCGACGGGCTGGTGGGACGGGTGGACCAGGCCAGCGCGTCCGGGTCCGTGGGCGCCTGGTGGCTGCCGAAGGTCGACTGGGCGTCGTTGCCCGTGCCGACGGCGCTCCCCACGCGTTCCGCACGGTGGACGACAATGGGACATGGCGACACCGCGACTCGACCGCATCCCCTCCGCCGACGGCGACACCTTCACCGGCCACGTGGTGCTGCCGCCCGCCGGCTCGGGGCCGGGCGTCCTGCTGCTACAGGAGATCTTCGGCGTCAACGACTTCGTCCTCGGCAAGGCCGAGGCGCTGGCCGGCCTCGGTTATGTCGTGTGCTGCCCCGACGTGTTCTGGCGGGTCGAGCGCGACGTGGCCCTCGGGCACGACGACGAGGCACTGGCGCGCGGCCTCGAGCTCGGCGGCCGCTTCGGGTCCGAGGTCGACGGCGACGTGACCCTCTCGGACCTCACTGCCGCCCTCGACCACCTTCGGGGGCTTCCCGAGACGACGGGACGGGTCGGCGTGCTCGGCTACTGCCTGGGCGGGACGCTCGCCTACCTGGTGGCGACGGCCGCGCCGGTGGACGCGTGCGTCTCCTACTACGGCTCGGGCGTGGCCGGTGCGCTCGATCGCGCCGACCGGCTCGGCTGCCCGGCCCTCTTCCACTTCGGCGGACGGGACGACTACATCGCGGCTGCCGACGCCGACGCCGTCGCCGCCGCGTTCTCCAGCCGGGACGACGTCGTGGTCCGCATCGAGCCCGACGCGGGGCACGCCTTCGAGAACCTGCTCTCGCCGCACTTCGCCAACCCCGATGCCGCCAGCCGGTCGTGGCCGGTGACGGCGGACTTCCTCGCGCGCTGGCTGCAGCAGCGCTGAGCGCCCTGCAGCTCTTCGGCGAGCGAGGTGCCCACGTCTGGCGTTGACCTCGCCCGATGCGACTCGATCGGGGGCCCGCCCACGGCATGACCGGACGCCGCTCACATCGTGGAGCGTCAGCGCCGCCGGAGCGTGCGGGGGTCGGCCGGGGCTGCCAGCACGGTGGTGGAGCAGGCCCCGGGGCGGCCCACCGCGAGCGGTCGTGGGCGACGGCCCCGTCACCGGGAACGGCGCGTCGGAGGTCCACTGCCCAGTCCGGCCGGGCGCCAGGGAACGGTGCACCCAGCTGGGTACCGGGGTCGGAGCGCCCCGACGCCCTTACTCGTCGTCCGAGGCAGCCCCCGTCCGCATCTTCTCGTCGATCATGGAGACGACCGACGAGTCGAGAAGGGTGGTGACGTCGCCCAGGTCGCGGTGCTCGGCCACGTCACGGAGCAGCCGACGCATGATCTTGCCGCTCCGGGTCTTGGGCAGGTCCGGCGTGAGCAGGATCTGGCGGGGCTTGGCGATGGGGGAGATGACCGTGGCCACGTGGTCGCGCAGCTCGCGCACGAGGGCCTCGCCCTCTTCCCCTTCGACCTCCCCCTTGACGGTCACGAACGCCACCACGGCCTGGCCGGTGGTGGCGTCGCTCGCCCCGACCACGGCCGCTTCGGCCACCCGGGGGTGGCCGACCAGCGCGTGCTCGATCTCGGCGGTCGAGATCCGGTGGCCCGACACGTTCATCACGTCGTCGACCCGGCCCAGCAGCCACAGGTCGCCGTCGTCGTCGAGCTTGGCCCCGTCCCCGGCGAAGTAGTACCCGGGGAACCGGCTCCAGTACGTCTCCTGGTAGCGCTCGGGGTCGCCCCAGATGCCGCGCAGCATGCCCGGCCACGGCTCGGTGAGGACCAGGTAGCCACCCTCGCCGTTGCCGACCTCGTTGCCGTCGTTGTCGATCACCTTGGCGCTGATGCCCGGCAGGGGCCGCATGGCGGCCCCGGGCTTGGTGGCGGTGATCCCCGGAAGCGGCGAGATCAGGATCCCGCCTGTCTCCGTCTGCCACCACGTGTCCACGATCGGGCACCGGTCGCGCCCGACGTTCGTCCGGTACCACATCCACGCCTCGGGGTTGATGGGCTCGCCGACCGAGCCGAGCAGCCGGAGGCTCGAGAGGTCGTGGGCGGCCGGCAGCTCCTCGCCCCACTTCATGAGCGTGCGGATGGTGGTCGGTGCCGTGTAGAGGATCGACACCTTGTGCTGCTCGACGATCCGCCACCACCGGTCCTGCCCGCCGGCGTCCGGCGTCCCCTCGTACATCACCGAGGTGGCGCCGTTCGCCAGGGGCCCGTAGACGATGTAGCTGTGGCCGGTCACCCAGCCGATGTCGGCCGCCGTCCAGAAGACGTCCCGCTCCGGCTTGAGGTCGAACACCAGCCGGTGTGTCGTCGACGTGTGCACCAGGTACCCGCCGGTGGTGTGGAGGATGCCCTTGGGCTTCGCCGTCGTGCCGCTCGTGTACATGATGTACAGCGGCTGCTCGGCGTCGAACGCCTCGGCCTCGTGGGTCGTGCTCTGGCGGTCGACGAGGTCGTGCCACCAGTGGTCCCGTCCCTCGTGCCACGCCACGTCCTGGCCGGTGCGACGCACGACGAGCACCGAGCGGACGTCGGGGCACTGCTCGAGGGCGGCGTCGACGGCCGGCTTGAGGGGTGAGGCCGTCCCCCGGCGCCATCCACCGTCGGCGGTGACCACCACGCGGGCGTCGGCGTCGAGGATGCGGCTGGCCAGCGCGTCGGCCGAGAACCCGCCGAAGATCACCGAGTGCGGGGCCCCGAGGCGTGCGCAGGCCAGCATGGCGACCACCGCCTCGGGGATCATCGGCAGGTAGATGGCAACCCGGTCGCCGGCTTCCACCCCCAGCTCGACGAGGGCGTTGGCCGCCTGGGCCACCAGGTCCTTCAGGTCCGCGTAGGTGATGTCGCGGGTGTCACCTTCGGGCTCGCCGACCCAGTGGTAGGCGACCCGGTCGCCGATGCCGGCGGCCACGTGCCGGTCGACGCAGTTCACCGAGGCGTTCAGCTTCCCGCCGACGAACCACTTCGAGTACGGGAGGTCCCACTCGAGGACCCGGTCCCAGCGCTGCTCCCACTGGAGGTGCTCGGCCTGGCGCTCCCACCAGGCCAGCGGGTCGGCTGCCGCCTCCTCGTAGATCCCCGGCTGGGCGTTCGCCTGGGCGGCGAAGCCGGCCGGGGGCGGGAACTGGCGGGTCTCGTGGAGCAGGGCGGAGAGCGCAGGGCCGGTCCGGTCGGCGCTGGCGTCTGGCATCGTTCTCGCACCTCGCATCGGGTCGGCCGGCGGTGACCGGCGGCGGGCGGGCACCGCCCGGGCGCTCGCGTGCGAGGCGTCCGGTCGGCGTCCTGCGACGAGGTGTACCACGCCGCTGGCGCCGGGGCCACACCCCACCTCCCGGGCGCGACCTCCCGGGCGCGGCGCGGGTGGCGACGCACCGACACGTACCGCGCTGCAACGGCTGGACGGGACCCGACGGCCGGAGTCGTTGACTACTACGAATTACGTAGTAGTGTGGCGGCAGCGGCGGGGAGCGGAGAACGCAGGCGGAGCAGCGCAGGCGGGGCAGCGTCTGGGCGCAGGTGGGAGGTGGCGGTGGCGAGGACTCGGTTGGGGCGCACGCAGGACCCGACCCTGCTCGTCCTCACCAGCCTGACGGGCGGCCCCAAGCACGGCTACGCCCTCATGCGCGACATCGAGGACCTGGCCGGCCTCACGCTCGGGCCCGGCACCCTCTACGGCGTCCTCGCCCGGCTCGAGGAGGAGGGGCTCGTCGAGCCGCTCCCGACGGACGACCGGCGGCAGCCGTACCGGATCACCGGGCTCGGGGCGACCGTGCTGCGCGAGCGGCTCCAGACGCTCACCCGGGTCGCCGAGGTCGGGCTCGCACGGCTGGGGACGAGGCCGCAGTGGACGTGAGCGACGTCGTCGTCGCCGCTGCGCTGCGCGCCTATCCGCGCTGGTGGCGCGACCGCTACGGCGACGAGCAGCGCGCCGTGGTCGACGACCTGCGCGCCGACGGGCGCTCGACGTGGTGGATCGGCGCCGACCTGGCCCGCGGGGCTCTCCGGGCCCGAGCAGTGGCGACCGGCATGCCCCCCGAGGAAAGCCTGTGGCGCGCGCGCCTGCGCACCTCGGTCGTCACCGCCACGTTGCCCCTGCTCCTCGCCGTCCCGATCGCCGCATTCGTGCTCGGCGGCTGGCAGCTCCACTGGAACGGGGGCACGGCGTTCCTTGACGGCTTCGCCTTCAGCGGGCTCGGCCGCGTGTCGGGGATCACCGCCGGCCCGCTCCCGCAGAGCGGGCCACCGACGATCTCGCTCTCCCTCGGTCCCGCCTCGTGGGTCGCTCTCGACGCCTGCTTCGTCCTCGGCCTCCTCGCGCTGGTCGCGTTCTTCGTCCTGGCCGACGGGTGGTCGACGTTCCGGCGGTCCCTGCGAGCGGCCGGTGCGAACAGGCGGCTCCGACTGCTGGCGTGGGCCCCGGCGATCTCGGTCGGCGCCGACCTCGCCTTGGTCGTCACCGAGGTCGTGCTGCGGCCCCATCGCTGGGTGAGCCACGGAGGTCCGCCCGTTCCGCTCGACGGCCACCTCGCCGCGGCGGACCTGGTCGCCAGCGCGCTCCACGTCGTGGCCATCGTCGGGTGGGTCGCCGCCGTGGCGTGCGTCGGCGTCGCCGCGTCGCGCGCCGAGCTCCCCGTGGCCTCCCTGGCGCTCGGGGCCCGGACATCGCTCGCCGCGGCGGTCCTCACCGGGCTCACCGCCCTCGCCGTCGTGAGCTGGGCCGTCGCCCTCCTCGTCCAGGCGCCCTCGGCGACGACGGCCGTGACCGTCACGTGGCCGCACGGCGTCGTGGCGCTCGTCGT
>JAJZJT010000162.1 GCA_021809995.1 Actinomycetes bacterium | reverse complement strand
ACTGAGCAGTCAACGATCCGGGACCCTGGAGGTGGCTGGCCGCTGAGGCGGCTCGCTGAACCACCTGGCGAATCCCAGCCAGACACCCACGAGGTCGCCCAGCCGGAGCTGGTCCCATCCGGCGCACCACGGCGGCCTGGTGCGCAGTGCTCAGCACGCGTCACGGGCGCCCTCCGGGGCGCCCGTGACGCGTCCGGGGGCGCCCTGTCCGCGGCGGAGGGCAGGGCTACCGTGTCCGCCGGGGGCAGGCTGCAGTGCCGGCGGGCGGGGCGGACCCGGTCGCCAGTCCGGACCAGGGGGTGTGGCAATGATGGAGCGCAGCAGCACGGCCCGTCGATCGGTGACGCGGCTCGTCTTCGTCGTCGCGCTGGGAGCAGGCCTCGCCGCCTGCAGCTCGTCGTCACCGGCAGCGGCCAAGTCCAATTCGTCCAAGTCGTCCGAGCCGACGAGCACGGCGGCGGCGCCGGCGGCGGCGAGCACGGCCACGGTCGACGCGGCCCGCACGTCGTTGTACGGCACGGTGCTCGTCACCTCGACGGGGCGGACCCTCTACATGCTCACGGCCGACAGTCCGACGACGAGCGTCTGCACCGGCACCTGTGCGTCGATCTGGCCACCGCTCACCGTCACGGGCACCCCGACCGCCGGGTCGGGAGTGAAGGCCTCCGACCTCGGCACCATCACCCGCCCGGGCGGAGCGCACCAGGTCACCTACGGCGGGCACCCGCTCTACACGTTCACGAAGGACACGGCGGCCGGCCAGGTGAACGGCGAGGGGATCAACAAGTTCGGCGGTATCTGGTACGTGCTCAGCACCTCGGGGAGCCCCGTGAAGGCACCGAAGGCCTCGGGCACCACCACGACGACGTCGGGCAGCTCGGGCTACGGAGGCTCCGGCTCGGGGTACTGACCTCCTGACCGGCCTCCTCGGGTGCTCGTGGGGCGCCGCCTCCGGGGGCACCCGCCTTCGCCTGCGGGCAGCCGTCCCCCTGCTCCCCTACCGGGGCGCGCCCGGCGGGCTCTCCGGGGGGCGGAGCAGGGACGGGTCGAACGCCGGCGCGGGGACGGCCTCGGCCTCGGCCCCGGTCACCTGCCCGAAGCGGCTGCCCTCGCGCCAGGCGGCGACGGCCGCCGCCAGCTCGTCCGGGGTGCGGGCGACGAAGTTCCACCACAGGAGGAGCTCCTCGCCGAGCGGCTCGCCGCCGAGGAGGAGCGCGTGGCTGCCGGCGTCGAGGTCGAGGAGCAGGTGGTCGCGCCCGGTGCCGACGACGGCGATCGACCCCGGGGCGAGGGGTTCCCCCTCGAGGGCACCGCGCCCGGCGGTGACGACCACGGCATGTTCGTGGGCAGGGTCGACGGCGACCGGGTGACGGCCACCCCGGGGGGCGTCGACCTGGGCGCCGACCAGCGGCGAGTGGACGGTCGCCGGTGACGCGGCGTCGCCGAGCGCGCCGACGAAGACGGTGACGAGGAACGGGCCGGCGCCGGTCGTGGGCAGCTCGGCGTGGTGCTCGAAGCCGGGCGGCGCGTGGCGGACGCGGTCGGGGAGGGCGACCCACAGCTGCACGCCGTGGAGCCAGGGGTCGTGCTCGACCGGCGACTGCTCGGCGTGGGCGATGCCCGAGCCCGCCGTCATCAAGTTGAGCTGGCGCGGCTCGATCATCTGCTCGGACCCGAGGCTGTCACGGTGCAGGACGTTCCCCGAGAAGAGCCACGTGACCGTCTGGAGCCCCAGGTGTGGGTGGGGCGGGACCTGCATGCCCGGTCCGCCGTCGACCGAGTGGGGGCCGTAGTGGTCGACGAAGCACCACGCCCCGACCGCCCGCCGGCGCCCGAAGGGGAGGAGCCGGCGCACCTCGGTGCCGCCGACCGTGGCCTTGCGTGCCGGGATGACCTCGACCGATCGCCGAGCCGGCCCCCCGAGCTGGGTCATGTCCCCAGGGTAGGGCGTCACTCCGGTGACGGCGCGCCACGCCCTCGGCGCGCCACGCCCTCGGGGCGGCCCCGTGCCCGGGGCGGCCCCTATCCTGGCGGACATGGCCGCCACTGGAGCGTGCAGCGGGGACGGGTGCGTCGGCTCCGTGCCGCTCCCCGGCACCGGGCGCCGACGGCACCGGGCGGGCCCGGGCGAGCGGGGACGGTGACCCCGTCCGGGTCGGCGTCACCGCCTTCGTGACCGACCGGTCGCCGTCGCCGGCCACCCTGGCGAAGGCGGCGGAGGAGCGCGGGTTCGCCTCGCTCTACCTCCCCGAGCACACGCACCTCCCGGTGCGGGCCGATCGGCCGCCCGCCCTGGTCGGCGGCGTGGAGCTCGATGGCTACCGACGGAGCCTCGACCCGCTCGTGGCCCTCGCCTCGGCGGCGGCGGTCACCGAGCGGCTCGCCCTCGGCACCGGCGTCGTCCTCGTCGCCCAGCACGATCCGATCGTGCTGGCCAAGCAGGTCGCCACCCTCGACCACCTGAGCGGCGGACGTGCCGTGCTCGGGGTCGGCTTCGGCTGGAACGGCGCCGAGGCCGCCGACCACGGCGTCGACGTGCGCCGCCGCCGCGAGGTCGCCGCCGACCACGTCGCCTGCATGCGGGCGCTGTGGACCATGGACGCGGCCGAGCACCACGGGCCCTTCGTCGACCTCGAGCCGTGCTGGAGCTGGCCCAAGCCGGTGCGGCCTGGTGGCGTCCCCGTGCTGGTGGGCGCAGGGGCGTCGCCGCAGACCTTCGACGCGGTGGTGGCATGGGCCGACGGCTGGCTGCCCGTCGGGGGTGCGGGGCTCGCCCGGGCCGTCCCTGCCCTCCGGCAGACCGCCGAGCGGGCCGGACGCGACCCCGGCACCGTCCGCGTCGTCCCCTTCGGCACGGTGCCGACGCCGGGCAAGCTCGAGCACTACCGCTCCCTCGGGTGCGACGAGGTCGTCCTCCGCGTGCCGTCCGCGCCGCGTGACGCCGTGCTCGCGGCCCTCGACGAGTACGCGCGCTACGTCGACGAGGGGGGCCGGTACCTCGGCGGGGCGGAGGCCTGACCGTGTGCGGTCGGGTCGCCCTCTTCACGCCGCCGGCGCGGCTCGCCCGCATCCTCGACGCCGCCTGCGTGGCGGGCCTCGCCGAGCCTGGACCGGAGGGGTGGCACGCCTCGTACAACGTGGGGCCGACGGGCACCCTGCTGGGTGTGGCGCCGGCCTTCCCGCCGACGGGCGAGGGACCGACGGACAGGGCCTCCGATCCCGGCCGCGTCCTCGCCCCGTACCGCTGGGGTCTCGTCCCGCCGTGGGCGGACGACCCCCGCATGGGCGCGCGCCTCTTCAACGCACGCGCCGAGACGGTGGCGACCAAGCCGGCGTTCCGGCACGCCTTCCGTCGCCGTCGCCTCGTCGTCCCCGTCGACGGCTTCTACGAGTGGGGCCCGATCGGCCGGGGCAAGCGGCCCCACTACTTCCGCCGGGCGGACGGCGCTCCCGTCCTCCTCGCCGGCCTGTGGGAGATGTGGGCCCCGAAGGGTGAGGGCGGAGCGCCTCTGCGAACGTGCACGGTCATCACGACGGAGGCCGGGGCGGACCTGGGGGACCTCCACGACCGCATGCCCGTCGTGCTCGAGGCCGACCGGGTCGACGACTGGATCGACCCCGATCCCGCCGACGAGCACGCCTTCGCGTCGCTGCTCGCTCCCGCGCCCGCCGGTACCCTCGTGCACTATCCGGTCGACCGCCGGGTCGGCAGCGTCCGCAACGACGGTCCCGACCTCGTCGAGCCGGCACCGGCCTGACCGGCGGCGGGCCCGGGGACCCGCGGTGCGGAGCAGCCCGGCTCGGAGTGTTGCCCGGCTCAGTCCTCGGCTGCGGTGGCCGTGGCGGCGGCTGCTGCCCGGCGCATCAGGCGAGCCTTGCGGTTGGCTGCCTGGTTCTTGTGGATGACACCCTTGGCCGCCGCCTTGTCGATCCGCTTGACCGCCAGCCGGACTGCCTCGGCGCTCAGCTCGTCGCCGGCCTCGATGGCCGAGACGGCCCGCTTGGTCCGGGTCCGCATCTCCGACCGGACGGCCTTGTTGCGGGCGTGGCGCTTGACTGCCTGACGGTTGCGCTTGATCTGGCTGCGGATGTTGGCCACGGCTCGTGTCGTCCTTGTCGTCTGTCCAGTCGGCGGTTCGGTCCCGCTGGCGGACCCTGTCGCCGTGGGCCGTCGCGGTGACGGCTCGGTGCGGCGGAGAGGTCCCGTTGCCCGGGGCCCGTTGGCGGTCCCCGCTCGGGGGCCGGAGTCGGCCGAACGATGGTAGCAGCCGCCGCCCGCCACCGGCACCCGGCCCGGCCCTCGTGCTCGGCGCCGCCCGGGTGCGGTGGCACTGCGGCCGGGGCACCGTGGGTACGCTGGGCCACTCGTGCTCCCCGTCGACCGCATCCGCAACTTCTCCATCATCAGCCACGTCGACCACGGCAAGTCGACCCTCTCCGACCGCATCCTCGAGCTGACGGGGGCGGTCGACCCGCGGCTCATGCGCGAGCAGTACCTCGACTCGATGGACATCGAGCGGGAGCGAGGGATCACCATCAAGGCGCAGAACGTCCGGGTCACCTGGCGGGACCACACGCTCCACCTGATCGACACGCCCGGGCACGTCGACTTCGGCTACGAGGTCAGCCGCTCGCTGGCCGCCTGCGAGGGGGCCGTGCTGCTCGTGGACGCCTCGCAGGGGATCCAGGCCCAGACGTTGGCCAACTGCTACCAGGCGCTGGAGCACGACCTCGAGATCGTCGCCGTGCTGAACAAGATCGACCTGCCTGCCGCCGACCCCGAGCGGTGCGCCGCCGAGATCGAGCAGGTGCTCGGGTTGGACGCCGCCGGCGTGCTGCGGATCTCGGCGAAGACCGGCGAGGGCGTCCCCGAGCTGCTCGACGCCGTCCTCGCCCGGGTCCCGCCCCCCTCGGGGGACCCTGCCGCGCCGCTCCGGGCCCTCATCTTCGACTCGGCCTACGACCAGTACCGGGGGGTGGTGAGCTCGATCCGGGTGGTCGACGGCACGCTTGCGGCCCGCGACCGCCTGCGCTTCCTGCACTCGGGGGCCCACCACGACATCGAGGAGATCGGGGTGCGCGCGCCGGAGCCGGTGCCCGTCACCTCGCTCGGCCCCGGCGAGGTCGGGTACCTGATCGCCGGGATCAAGGACGTGGGCGGGGCGCGTTCAGGCGAGACGGTGACCTCCGACACGAGGCCGGCGTCCGAGCCGCTGGCCGGCTACCGCGACCCCAAGCCGATGGTGTTCTGCGGGCTGTTCCCCATCGACGGCGACGAGCTGCCGGACCTGCGCGACGCCCTCGAGAAGCTGCGCCTCAACGACGCCAGCTTCACCTACGAGCCCGAGTCGTCACGCGCCCTCGGCTTCGGCTTCCGGTGCGGCTTCCTCGGTCTGCTCCACATGGAGATCGTCCGCGAGCGCCTGGAGCGCGAGTTCGACCTCGCGCTCATCGCCACCGCTCCGTCGGTCGCCTACCGAGCGTTTCTCACCGACGGGTCCGAGGTCCGGGTCGACAACCCGAGCGAGCTGCCCGAGCCCTCCCAGCTCGACCACGTCGACGAGCCGATGCTGCGTGCGACCATCCTCACGCCCGCCGAGTACACGGGGACCGTGATGGAGCTGAGCCAGTCGCACCGCGGCGAGCTCGTCCACATGGAGTACCTCTCGCCCGAGCGCGTCGAGCTCGTCTACGTCATCCCCCTCGCCGAGGTCGTGGTCAGCTTCTTCGACCAGCTGAAGAGCCGGACCAAGGGGTACGCGAGCCTCGACTACGAGCCCGAGGGCTATGCCACCGCCGACCTGGTCAAGGTCGACCTGCTCATCAACCGGGCCCCGGTGGACGCCTTCTCGACCATCGTCCACCGGACCCAGGCCGATGCCTACGGCCGGCGCATGACCGAGAAGCTGCGCGAGCTCATCCCCCGCCAGCTCTTCGACGTGCCCATCCAGGCGGCCATCGGCGGGCGCGTGCTGGCCCGCGAGACGGTCAAGGCCCGCCGCAAGGACGTCCTTGCCAAGTGCTATGGCGGTGACATCACCCGCAAGCGCAAGCTCCTCGAGAAGCAGAAGGAGGGCAAGAAGAAGATGAAGAGCATCGGGCGCGTCGAGGTGCCCCAGGAGGCCTTCGTCTCGGCACTGCGCCTCGACGACTGATCCGCCGGTCGGGAGCCCCACCGAGCGGTGGGACCCGGCCCTGCCCGCGGTGCCCGGTGCCCGATGGTCAGCCGCCGCGGTCGAGCCACTTGTCGGTGGTGACCGGGGACCAGCGGGCGAGCCGGTCGAGGAGGCGTCCGGGGTCGGTGTCGACGACGACGAGGTCGCGGTGCTCGGCACGCACCAGCCCGAGGGCAACGGCCCCGGCGACGAAGTCGACGAGTGGCCCGAAGTAGCCGGCCACGTCGAGGACACCGCATGGCTTTGCGTGGATCCCGAGCTGTGTCCAGGTGAGCGCTTCGAAGAACTCGTCGAGCGTGCCGAAGCCTCCTGGGAGCATGACGAAGGCGTCGGCCCGGCCCGACATCGCCGCCTTGCGCTCGTGCATCGTGTCGACGACCGTCAGGGAGGTGAGGCCGTGGTGCGCGACCTCCCGTGCCTCGAGCGCCCGGGTGATGACGCCGTGGACCGCTCCGCCCTCGGCCAGCGCGCCGTCGGCCACGGCGCCCATCAGCCCGACATGGCCCCCGCCGGTCACGAGGGCGAGGTCCCGCCGGGCGAGGAGCGCCCCGAAGGCGGACGCCGCCTCGACGAGGCGAGGGTCGCGC
>JAJZJT010000004.1 GCA_021809995.1 Actinomycetes bacterium | reverse complement strand
TGCGCGCACTTCGCCACCGGGAGGCTCGGCGGAGTTGCGGCCGCGGCATGCCGGCGGTGCGTCTCACGCCGTCCGGCGGTGTCGTCGCCGGCCGGTAGGGTGAGCCGCCGTGCCGACCCCACCCGGTCCCCGCCCGCTCGACCCGTCTCGCTTCACCGCCGGGCTCAACCCGGCGCAGCGCCGTGCCGTCGAGCACGGGGACGGGCCGCTGCTCGTGGTGGCGGGCGCCGGGTCCGGCAAGACCCGCGTGCTCACCAACCGGATCGGGTACCTCGTCGCCACGGGTCGGGTCGACCCGTCGCGGGTCCTCGCCATCACCTTCACCAACAAGGCGGCGCGCGAGATGCAAGAGCGGCTACGCGCCGCGCTCGGCCGGCTCGCCGGGGACCTGTGGGTGTCGACGTTCCACAGCGCCTGCGTGCGCATGCTGCGGCCGTACGCCGAGCGGGTGGGGCTGACCCGGAACTTCTCCATCCTGCCCGAGGACGACTGCAAGCGGCTGCTGCGCGACATCGCCGACGACGTCGACATCGACGTCACCCAGGTGCCCGTCGGCGGTGCGAAGGCGGCGATCAGTGCAGCGAAGAACCGCCTGGTCGACCCTCGCCGCTTCCGCCTCGAAGCCGCAACTGCCCGGTCGGACGCCCACGCCCGCCTCTACGCCGAGTACGTCACCCGCCTGCGAGCCGCGGACGCCGTCGACTTCGACGACCTGCTGGTCCACGTCGTCACGCTCCTCACCGAGCACGACGACGTGGCCGAGCACTACCGGTCGCGTTTCGCCCACGTGCTCGTCGACGAGTACCAGGACACCAACCGGGCCCAGTGCGTCATCGTCGACCAGCTCGTCGCCGAGCATCGGAACCTGTGCTGCGTCGGTGACGGCGACCAGTCCATCTACGGCTTCCGCGCCGCCGACGTCGGCAACATCCTCGGGTTCCAACGCACGTACCCCGACGCCACCACCGTCACGCTCGAGCAGAACTACCGGTCGACCGGCACCATCCTCGAAGCGGCCAACGCCGTGATCGCTCGCAACGAGGCCCGTGCCGCCAAGACGTTGTGGACCGAGGCGGGAGGCGGCGCCCCCATCGCCCTGCGCGAAGCCGACGACGACGCCGACGAGGCGTCGTGGCTGGCGGACGAGGTCGCATCGCTCGTCGCCCGAGGGACGCGACCCGGCGACGTCGCCGTGCTCTGCCGGGCCAAGGCGCTGGCCCGCCCGGTCGAGGCCGAGCTCGTCCGGAGGGGGATCGCCTGCCGGACGGTGGGCGGGACGCCGTTCTTCGAGCGTCGCGAGGTCAAGGACCTCGTGTCCTACCTCCGGCTCGCCATCAACCCCGACGACGAGCTGGCGTTCCGGCGGTGCGTCAACACGCCGAGGCGGTCGGTGGGCGACGGCAGCGTGAAGAAGGTCCGGGCGTTCGCCCGCGCCTACGACCTGCCACTGTCGCAGGCTCTCGCCCGACGCAGTGAGATCGAGGACCTCCCGCAGCTCGCCTCGACGGGCCTTGGCACCTTCTGCGACCTCGTGCGCCGGGTCGCCGAGGCGTCCGAGCGCGCCGGCCCGGCGGCCGGGCTCGACGAGGTGCTGGCCGACGGTGAGTACGTCCGGCAGCTCCTGGCCCGGGCCGTCGACGACGAGGAGCGCCAGTACCGCCGGGAGAGCCTCGACCAGCTTCGGGCGGTGGCGGCCGAGCACGCGACGATCGAGTCGTTCCTCGACCTGGCCAGCCTGGCCAGCCTGGCCGACGACGCCGGCGACGAAGGCGACCCCGGCCGGGTCGTGCTGATGACCGTGCACGCGGCCAAGGGCCTCGAGTTCCCGGTGGTCTTCGTCGTCGGGCTCGAGGAGGGCGTCTTCCCCGACCGCCGGTGCCTCGAGGCCGGCCCGCTCGAGGAGGAGCGGCGCCTGGCGTACGTGGCCATCACGCGGGCGCAGCGCCGCCTCTACCTCTCGCACGCCCGGCGTCGGCGCGTGCTCGGCCAGCTGGTCGAGCACGAACGCAGCCGTTTCCTCGACGACGTCCCCGTCGAGCTGCTCGACGTCCTCGACGAGCCGCTGGCGCCGGGGGACCCCGCCGGCGCCGCCCACCTCGCAGCCATCCGTGCGTCGTTGCGCTGCTGAGCCCGCTCCCGCAGGCGCCGGTGCCGGCATCTCCGGCCAGGGTGCCGGAGCAGGCCCGTCCACCTGGCTAACCTCGGGCGGCACGATGGACGATCGCGCCGACGGTCGCACGACCGGCGTCCTGCACCTCGCCGACGCCCGCCTCGACACCCGAGGCCCGGGCGACCCGTCGCGTCCGTGGCGCCCTCGCCGTCGGGGCAGCCCTCGCCGTCGGGGCAGCCCTCGCCGTCGGGGCAGCCCTGCCAGATTGGCCTTGCTCGTCGCCGTGGCCACCACCACGGCTGGGTGCGCACTGTTCGCCTCGCCGACGCCCCCGGCCGACCACCTCCCGTCGCTCGCACCCGCGGGCACGATCGGCTACGTGGCCTGCCCCGACGCCCTCACCCCGGTGGAGCTGGCCACCGGGGTCGCGGAGCCGGCCATCCCGCTCCCCATCGGCGGCACGCCGGCCCCGGGGGACTTCGCCGTGGCGACGTCCTCGAACGGGCGCACCGCGTACGTGGTGACCACGTCGGTGCCCGGCGGCGCGACGGGCTCGGCCGACGGGCACAACGTCCTCGTGCCGGTGGACCTCGTCTCCCAGCGGGCCGAGCGGCCCATCGTCCTGCCCGGCACCGGGGCCGCCCGGGCCGTCGTCGTCCTGCCCGGTGGGCGCACCGTGCTGGCGGCGAGCGGCGACGAGGTGGTCCCCGTCGACGTGGCCGACCGCCGGGTGGGCGTGCCCATCGTCCTCGGGCGCGGTCGCGCGGTGGCCGGGATGGCCCTCAATCCGCAGGGCACGACGCTCTACGTCCTCGTGGCCGGGGCCGTGGCGGTCGTCGACCCGTCCCGGGGAGCGGTCGGTCCCATCGTGCCGACCGGCCTCACCGTCTCGTCGGCGTTCTCACCGCACGGCATCGTGGTCAGCCCGGACGGCTCGACGATCTACGTGGTCGGACAGGGAGGTACCGACTACCAGGGACGCGTGCTCTCCATCGCCGCGGCGACCGACACGCCCGGGCCGGTGGCGTCCTTCGCCGCCTTCGGCATCACCCAGCCCGCCGCGCTGGCCGTGGTGGGCGGGGGCAGCGCCCTCGCCGTGGTCGACGCTGCCAACAACGCCGTCGACCCGCTGCCCGTCACGTCGTTCGCGTCACCGCCGTCCCCGGTGCCGATCCCGGTGCAGCCGGGCTCTGCGCACGGCTCGGGCACCCAGCACCCGAGCGACATCGTCGCCGGCCCGGGGGGCCACCATGCGTGGATCGTCGACGGGTTCGACAGCGTGGTCCGCTACGACACCGCCACCCGGACGTTCTCCGCTCCGGTGACCGTGTGCGACGGGGCGTCCTCGATGACCGTCGCACCGGCGCCGTGACGGCCCCGACGGGCAGCGCGGCTGGGCCCAGCCGCCGGCCCGGTCGGGGCGGCGCTCCGGCATGCACGCCGATCCTTGGTGGGCCGTGATGGGCGTCGTGACCTGGGCGCTCTTCACCCTCGCCCTTGTGGGCGCAGCCTCCTCGGCGGCCGCCGTCCGGCCCGTGCGCCGTGAGCCGTTCACGGTGGCGAGCTTCGTCCTCGGGTGGCCCGCCGCCGAGGCACCGGTGCAGCTCTGGGCGGTCGAGGTGGTCGGAACGGCCGCGCTGTCTGCTGCGGGTGCGCTCGGCGCATGGCCCGGGTGGGTGGGCCTCGCCCTGACGGTGACCTCGTGGCCCGGCCTCGCCGTACAGCTGGTGGCCGCCCGCCGGACGGCCGAGGTCGTGTCCTCCGCCCTCGACGCCGTCGCGGGCGACCTCGCCATCCCCGCAGGCTTCGACCCCTTGCCCCGCTGGAACACCCTGTGGCACGTCGCCCTGGCGGTGCCGTTGCGGCTGCGGGCGATCCGGCGGGTTCGCAACGTCGACTACTGGGGGGACGGCACCACTCGCCACAGCCTCGACGTCGTCCGGCGCCGCGACGGCCCTCCTGCGGGCGGCCCCGTCCTCGTCTACGTCCACGGGGGCGCCTGGGTCGTCGGTGACAAGCGTGAGCAGGGGATCCCGCTGCTGCACGAGCTCGCCGCCCGAGGTTGGGTGTGCGTCGCCGTCAACTACCGCCTGAGCCCGCGTGCGACCTGGCCCGACCACGTCGTCGACTGCAAGCGGGCGGTCGCCTGGGTGCGTGAGCACATCGCCGACTACGGCGGCGATCCGTCGTTCGTCGCCATCGCCGGTGGCTCGGCGGGCGGCCAGCTGTGCTCCCTCGTCGCCCTGACGCCCGGGGAGCCCGCGTGGCAGCCGGGCTTCGAGGACGCTGACACCTCGGTGGACGCCTGTGTGGCCTTCTACGGCGTCTACGACATGACGGCCGACCCCGAGCTCGCCGGTGCCTACGGGCCGGGGCTGCGCGAGCTCCTCGAGCGGCGGGTGTTCAAGGCGTCCCTCGATGACGATCGCCAGCGCTTCGAGGACGCCTCGCCGCTGTGCCGGGTCACCGAGGCGGCACCACCCCACTTCGTGCTGCACGGGACCCACGACACCCTCGTGCCCGTGGTCGTCGCCCGGCGCTATGTCGACCGTTTGCGCGAACGGTCGCGGGCTCCGGTCGCCTACGCCGAGCTTCCGTACGCGCAGCACGCATTCGACGTGCTCGCGTCGGTTCGCTGCCGCCACGCCGTCGCCGGGGTCGTCCGCTTCCTCGAGTCCGTCCGGGCCGGGCAGGCTGGGGCGCCGCGGGGGCACGATCGGCGGGAGGCTGGCAGCCCGGTCGACGACCCGACGGCGGGTCCGCGAGCGACCCCGACCAGCGAGGGGGGACTCGGCGCGCCAGCCGTTTCTGACGTAGAGTCACATTCCTGATGGAGGAGTTCCGGCAAGACGGCGACCGCGAGGTCGGCGTCCCGTCGGCAGGGCCCGGCGACGGCGGCCCGACGAGGACGAGCAAGGGGGAAACGGTGGGCACTGCACCGAAGCGGGAGGCGAGGCGTAGGGGCATGACCCGGCGGGTGGCGGGCGCCATCGTCGTGGCGACGGCACTGGTCGCCACCGCCTGCAGCTCCACCACGTCCGCGACCACGACGACGAAGCAGGCGGGCATCCCGAGGAGCGCCTTCAGCGACCACACGGGCGTGACGGCCACCTCGATCTCGATCGGCAACGTGTCCACCCTCACCTTCGGGCTCTTCAAGGGAGCGCTCGTCGGGACCGAGGCGTACGCCAAGTACGTCAACTCGACCGGCGGCATCGACGGGCGCAAGCTGGTCGTGAACGGTTACGACGACCACTTCTCGGGGGCGGGCAACAAGCAGGCCACCCAGCAGGCGATCAACAGCGACTTCGCCCTCGTGGGCAGCTTCTCCCTCGACGACAGCTACGGCGGGGCGCTGCTCGCGCAGAACCCGGGCGTCCCAGACGTCTCGGTCGCCATCGACCCGAAGACGGCGGCGCTGCCCAACGTCGTCTCGGCGGTGCCCGTCTCTCCGGGGTGGGAGCTCGGCCCCCTCGAGTTCTTCAAGCAGCACTACCCGACCGGGGTGAAGGCAGTGGGCGCCCTCATCGCCAACCAGCCGTCGGCGGAGAGCCAGTGGGCCGGCGAGAAGGCGGCGATGGAGCACCTCGGGTACCACATCACCTACGACCAGACCTTCGACATCACCCAGTCGAGCTTCGACCAGAACGTCATCGCCATGAAGCAGGCCGGGGTCAAGATGCTCTTCATCGAGCAGATGCCGTACAACTACGCGGCGGCGGTCATCAAGGCCATGCAGAACCAGAACTTCCACCCCGCGCTCGTCCTCGGCGCCTCGACGTACTCGTCGGCGCTCATCCCCGATGTGGTCAAGCAGACGGGCTCGACCAAGGCCATCGACGGCGCCTACCTCGACCAGAACACGTCGCTCTACCTCGGCGAGGACGCGTCGGTCATCCCCGCGGACGCCACGTTCCTCCACTGGGTGCAGGTCGCCTCGCCGGGGTTCAAACCGGACCTCTTCACCCTGTACGGCTGGCTGTCGGCCGAGCTGTTCACCGAGGCGCTGCGCCACGCCGGCTCCGACCCGAGCCGGGGCTCGCTGCTCGCCGCCCTCCAGAAGATCACCTCGTTCGACGGCGGGCACCTCGTGGCGCCCGGCGACCCGGCAGCAAAGACGCTGAGCAACTGCTACCTGCTCGGACGGGTGGTCAACGGCACCTTCCAGCGCTACCAGGACCCGCCGGTGTCGGGCCCGACGCATGGCTACCGTTGTAACTACTCCTACTACCGGCTGCCAGGCGCGTAGCCCGGGGGCCGGTCGGGGGCCGTTGCCGTGAGCGTCGAGGAGGGCGACGAGCCGTGAGCGTCGAGGAGGGCGACGAGCCGTGAGCGACGGGGAGGGCGACGAGCCGTGAGCGACTTCCTGCAGTACACCGTGTTCGGCGTCATGCTCGGCGCCGGGTTCGCCATCGCCGCCACGGGCCTGGTCGTCACGTACGCCGCCTCGGGCGTGTTCAACTTCGCCCACGGTGCCGTCGGGATGACCGCCGCGTTCCTCTACTGGGAGCTGGTCGTCCACGACCACGTCCCCGTCCCGCTGGCTCTCGTGGTCGTCCTGCTCGTGGTCGCGCCCCTCTTCGGCGCCCTCGTCGAGCGGGTCCTCATGCGACGCCTCCACGGGGCCTCCGCCGAGCGCCCGGTGCTCGTGACCCTCGGTCTGCTCGTCATCTTGACCGGCGTGGCGACGCTCGTGTGGAGCCCGACGGTCACCCGGGTCGTCAACCCCCTCGTGGCCGGCACCTTCCGGCTGGTCGGCGTCAACATCGAGTACCAGTACGTGATCACCGTGGGCCTCGCCGCCGTGGTGGCAGTGGCCCTCCGCCTGCTGTTCTTCTCCACGAGGACCGGTCTGGCCCTCCGCGCCGTGGTCGACGACCCCGACCTCTTGGCCATGGCCGGGGCATCACCCAACCGGGTGAGCCAGCTTGGCTGGGTGCTCGGCTTCGTGCTCGCCGCCCTGGCCGGGGTGCTGATCGCCGGGACCCAGAGCACCGGTGTCAACATCGCCGCTCTGACGCTGCTCGTCGTGAACGGCTACGCGGCCGCCGTGGTCGGGAGGCTGCGCAACATCCCCGTCACCTTCGCGGCGGCCGTGGGCATCGGCCTCGCCGAGAGCTACGTCAACTCGTACGCCGTTCCCCACCTGGCCCAGAACCTCCAGACGGACGTCCCGCTCGTCCTGCCGATGATCTTCTTCTTCGTTGCCCTGGTCACGGTGCCCGCCGCGCGGCTCCGTGCGGTCGGCCGGCTCACCACGGTGCGGGCCCAACGGCTCGTCGGGGCGCGCCAGGCCGCCCTCTCCGGCATCGCCTTCGCCGTCGTGGTCGTCCTCTGCGCCGTCGCCCTCGCCGGCGACCAGTCGAACGGCACCACGGTCCTCGACCTGGCCGGGCAGGTGATGGCCTTCGGCATCGTGGGGCTCTCGCTCGTGCTGGTGACCGGCTACGCCGGCCAGGTGTCCCTGTGCCAGTTCGCCTTCATGGGCATCGGGGCGTTCGTGATGGGCAAGGTGGCCGGCGGCGGCTCGTTGCTCGGGCTCGTCGCCGCAGCAGGCGTGTGCGGCGTGCTCGGCGCGCTCGTGGCCCTGCCCACCGTGCGCCTGCGCGACCTCTACCTGGCGCTCGCCACGTTCGCCTTCGCCGACGCCGTGGCCACCGGGTTCTTCGCCGATGTCCACGTGTTCGGCAGCGGAGGCCTCACGGTCGGCCGCGTCGTCCTGCCCGGCCTCTCCTTCGGCGGCGACCGGGCCGAGCTCCTCCTCGTCGCGGGCTGCTTCTTGGGCTGCGCCTGGTTGGTGCTCGCCCTGCGACGCTCCCTCGTCGGGCGGCGGCTGGTTGCGCTCAACGACTCGCCCGCCGCCTTCGCCACCGTAGGGCTGAACGTGCCGGCCACGCGGGTGGTCGTCTTCGCCGTGGGCGCGGCGATGGCCGGCCTGGCAGGCGCCCTCTACGGCACGGTCGAAGGGGTGGTCGGGACGTCGGACTTCTCGGTCTTCGCCGGGGTCATCTTCTTCCTCTTCGTGACCACGTGGAGCGTGCGGTCGGTCGGCGGGGCCCTGCTGGCCTCGATCACCTACGTCGTGCTGGCGAACGTGTGGGACAACGGGCTCGGGCTGTTCGCCGGGGCGGGCGTCATCCTGGTGGGCCGGGCGGCTGCCGGCATCCTCGGTGCCGAGCCGCTCCAGCGCTTCGCGCCGCTCGCCTCGCGCTCGACGGGGCGCTCCGGCCCGGCGGGCGAGGCGCTCGGAGCCGACTCGCGGGCCGCGGAAGGCGCCTTCGCCTTGGGGAGCGAGGCACGTGCCGCCGGCTGACGACACGTCCAGCTCCACTGCGGGAGGACTGCCCGGCGTGCCCGGCGTGCCCGGCGTGCCCGGCGTGGCCGACGGACCGGCTGCGCTGGTCGTCTCGGGAGTGTCAGTTCGCTTCGGGGGCGTGCTCGCCCTCGACGACGTCTCCCTCGAGGCCGCCCCGGGGCACGTGACCGGGCTCATCGGCCCGAACGGTGCCGGCAAGACCACGCTGTTCAACGTGGTGAGCGGCCTGCACCACCCCGACCACGGCACCGTCCACCTCTTCGGTCGCGACGTCACCGCGTTGGCCCCTCCGGCGCGGGCGCGCCTCGGCCTGGCTCGCACCTTCCAGCGCCTCGAGCTCTTCGGGAGCCTGACCGTCGAGGAGAACGTCCTCGTCGGGCTCGAGTCGACGGCGGTGTGGTGGCACCGGCGTCACCGACGGCGCCGGCAAGGTCCCGGCGCGCTCGACGAGGCCGATCGCCGCCGTGCGGCGCGAGCGGCCCGGATCCTCGCCGAGGTCGGGCTCACCTCGGTCGCCGGCGTGCAGGCCAGCACGCTGCCCACCGGGCTCGCCCGCATGGCCGAGCTGGCCCGCGCCCTCGCCATCGACCCGCGGCTCCTCCTCCTCGACGAGCCGGGATCGGGCCTCGACCGTGCCGAGTCCGCGGCCCTCGGGGACCTGCTGGTCCGGCTGGCGTCCTCGGGCGTCGCCGTGCTGCTCGTCGAGCACGACATGGAGCTGGTCATGCGGGTGTGCGACCCGATCCACGTCCTCGACTTCGGCCACGTGATCGCCTCGGGCGCTCCGGCCGAGGTGCGCGAGGACCCCGCAGTGCAGGCCGCCTACCTCGGTGCCGTCCCCGACGGCGTCGGGGTGGCCGGGGGCGACCGGTGAAGGTGCTCGGCACCCGCCGGCACCCCGACGAAGCGGTCGGGCCCGGCGCTCTCGCGGTCACCGTTGCCGGCGTGCGCGCCGCCTACGGCCGGATCGAGGTGCTCCACGGGGTGGACCTCGCCGTTCCGGCAGGCAGCGTCTTCGCCCTCCTCGGCCCCAACGGCGCCGGCAAGTCCACGCTGCTGGCCGTCGTGCGCGGTCAGCTCCGGCCCACCCACGGGACGGTGACCGTCGGAGACCTCGACGTCACCCGCACGCCGACCGAACGCCTGGCCCGAGCGGGCCTGTGCGCCATCCCCGAGGGGCGGGCGGTGTTCCCGAACCTGACCGTCCGCGAGAACCTGCGGGTCTGGACGTACCGCGGCGGGGTGAGCATGGCGGACGTCGAGGCCGCGACCTACGAGCGCTTCCCCCGGCTCGCCGAACGGCGGCGTCAGCTCGCTGGCACGCTCTCGGGTGGCGAGCAGCAGATGCTCGCCATCTCCCGAGCCCTCGTCGGCTCGCCGCGGGTGCTGCTCCTCGACGAGCTGTCGATGGGCCTGGCCCCGCTGGTGGTCGCCGAGCTCTACGAGCTGGTTGCCTCCCTGGCGTCGACCGGCATGACCGTCCTGCTCGTCGAGCAGTTCGTCACGACGGCCCTCGCCGTGGCCACGCGCGCCGCCATCATGGTCCACGGCCGGATCGTGCGCGAAGGGCCGCCCGCTGACGTGGGGGACGCCGCCCTCGGCGCCTACCTCAGCTGAGACCGAGCGGCCTGCGCCGCGGTCAGCCCGCAGGCGCTGGCCCGTTCACGTCTCGGGCGCGAGCTCGACGTCGACGGCCAGTCCGTCCGCGGAGGGGCCGGGCTGCTCGACGGTACCGAGGTGCGCGACCCGCCCCGCCTCGCACAAGTCGGACGCGACGAGCGCGAGCTGTGCCAGCTGGTCCGCCGTTCCCGAGACGGTCAGGGTCGCCACCTCGGCGCGCATCGACCGCTTGGCAGCGGTCTTGGCGCGGCGAACGGCGCCCAGGACCTCGCCGGCGACGGCGAGCAGCTCGGGGTCGCCGGCGTCGGGGAGGGCTCCGGCTTCGGGCCAGGGCGCCCGGTGGACCGATCCCGTCCGCCACCACGACCACACCTCCTCGGCGGCGAAGGGGAGGAAGGGGGCGAACAGCCGGAGCTGCACCGACAGCGCCACCGTCAGAGCAGCGCGGGCGGACGCGGGCCCCGAGCCCGTGCCGCGGTCGTAGGCGCGCCCTTTGACGAGCTCGAGGTAGTCGTCGCAGAAGGCCCAGAAGAACTCCTCGGTCCGCTCGAGGGCGCGCGCGTAGTCGTAGGCGTCGAAGGCGGCGGTCGCCTCCTCGACGACGCGGCGCAGGCGGGCCAGCATGGCGAGGTCGAGCGGCTCGGTGACGGCGGCGAGGGCCGTCCCCGTCACGTCGTCCGCGTCTCCGGCCGCCCCGGAGCCGTTGTCGGTGTCCTCCAGGCGCCCGAGGACGAACCGGGAGGCGTTGAGCACCTTGATGGCGAGGCGCCGGCCCACCTTCATCTGGCCCTCGTCGACCGCCGTGTCGGTTCCCGGTCGGCCGGAAGCCGCCCAGTAGCGCACCGCGTCGGCACCGTGCCGCTCGATGAGCGGCAGTGGCGTGACGACGTTGCCCTTCGACTTGGACATCTTCTTGCGGTCGGGGTCGAGCACCCACCCCGAGATGGCTGCGTTGCGCCACGGCAGGGTGCCGTGCTCGAGCTCGGCGCGTGCGACCGTCGAGAAGAGCCAGGTGCGGATGATGTCGTGCCCCTGGGGCCGCAGGTCCATCGGGAACACCCGGCCGAACAGGTCGGGGTCGTCCTCCCAGCCGCCGGCGATCTGGGGCGTGAGCGAGGAGGTCGCCCAGGTGTCGAGGACGTCGGGGTCCCCGACGAAGCCGCCCGGGGCGCCGCGCTGGTGCTCGGCGTAGCCGTCGGGGACGTCCGTGGAGGGGTCGACGGGCAGCGCCGCTTCGCCGGGCACGATGGGCTGGTCGTAGCGGACCGTCCCCTCGGCGTCGACCGGGTACCAGACGGGCACGGGCACGCCGAAGAAGCGCTGGCGGCTCACGTTCCAGTCGCTCGAGAGGCCCTCGACCCAGGCCCGGTAGCGGTGCGCCATGTAGGCGGGGTGCCACACGAGCTCCTCGCCCCGTTCGAGCAGGCGTTCTCGGAGGGCGAGCGTGCGGATGAACCACTGGCGCGACGACACGATCTCGAGGGGGCGTTCGCCGCGCTCGTAGAACTTCACCGGGTGGGTGATGGGGGACGGCTCGGCGACGAGCGCCCCGGAGGCGGTCAGCTGCTCCACGATCCGGGTCCGGGCCTGGGAGACGGTCCGTCCCGCCAGCTCGTCGTAGGTGGCCTGGGCGGCAGCGGCGTCGACGGACTCCCAGCCGGGTCCCCCCCACGCGACGGGTTGGAGCCGCCCGTCGCGCCCGACGATCGTCCGGGTGGCGAGGTCGAGGTCGCGCCACCACTGGACGTCGGTCGTGTCGCCGAACGTGCACACCATGGCGATGCCCGAGCCCTTCTCGGGGTCGGCGAGCGGATGGGCCAGGACCGGGACGCGCACCCCGAAGAGCGGGGTGGTGACCTCGGTGCCGAACAGCGGCCGGTAGCGGTCGTCGTCGGGGTGGGCGACGAGGGCGACGCAGGCGGGCAGGAGCTCGGGCCGGGTTGTCTCGATGTCGACCCCGTCTTCCTCGGCGACCGCCCCCGCCGGGAGGACGGCCGCCAGCGGGAAGCGGACGCGGTGGTAGGCGCCGGGCCGCTCGCGGTCCTCGAGCTCGGCCTGGGACACGGCGGTACGGAAGTCGACGTCCCACAGGGTGGGGGCTACCCGCTGCTCGACGTGACCGGCGGCGAGGAGCCTGAGGAAGCTCCGTTGGGAGGCGCGTCGGGCCCGCTCCCCGATGGTGGCGTAGGTGTGGGACCAGTCGACCGACAGCCCGAGCATCCGCCACAGGTGCTCGAACGCGCGCTCGTCCTCCTCGGTCAGCCGGAGGCACAGCTCCACGAAGTTCGGCCGCGAGACGGCCACCGGCGGATCGGCAGGCGCCTCCGGGGCCGAGAACGAGGGGTCGAAGGGGAGCGTCGGGTCGCAACGGACACCGAAGTGGTTCTGCACCCGGCGCTCGGTGGGCAGTCCGTTGTCGTCCCAGCCCATGGGGTAGAACACCGCCTTGCCTCGCATCCGCTGGTAGCGGGCCACGGCGTCGGTGTGCGTGTAGGAGAACACGTGGCCCACGTGGAGCGAGCCCGAGACGGTCGGCGGCGGGGTGTCGATCGAGAAGACGGCCGCCCGCTCCGCGGTGCGGTCGAAGGCGTAGGTGCCCTCGGCGTCCCACGCGGCTGCCCAGCGCGGCTCGAGCCCCTCCAGGCCGGGCCGCTCGGGGACCCCGGTGGGGCCCGTGCGTGCCGGCGGCGGCGTGGAGTGGCTGGTCGCGTCAGCAGGCAACATCGGGTTACCGTACCTTGCGTGCTGCGGCTCTACGACACGGCGACGGCCAAGGTGCGCCCGCTCGCCCTGCGGAGGCCGGGTGCGGCGTCGCTCTACGTGTGCGGCCCCACCGTCTACGACGCGCCCCACCTCGGCCACGGCCGCTTCGCCCTCGTCTTCGACGTGCTCCGTCGGTACCTCGTCGCCTCGGGGCTCGAGGTCACCTACGTCTCGAACATCACCGACGTCGACGACAAGGTGATCGAGCGCGCCCGCCAAGAGGGCGTCGAGCCCGGGGAGCTGGCCCGCCGCTACGAGGAGACGTGGTGGGCTGCCATGGACGCCCTCGGCGTGCTCCGGCCCGACCACGTCCCCCACGCCACCGCGTACGTCGCCCGCATGGTCGAGGTCGTCGGGGAGCTGGTCCAGCGGGGCGTCGCCTACGAGATCCCCGACGGCGTCTACCTGTCGACCGAGGCGGTCCCCGGCTACGGACTGCTCGCCCGCCAGCCGCTCGACACGTTGCGGGCGGGAGCAAGGGTCGAGGCGGTCGAGGCCAAGCGCTCGCCCCTCGACTTCGTGCTGTGGAAGAAGGCCAAGCCGGGCGAGCCGACGTGGCCCTCGCCGTGGGGCCCGGGACGGCCGGGCTGGCACACCGAGTGCGTGGTGATGTCCCTCGATCTGCTGGGGGAGGGCTTCGACCTCCACGGCGGGGCGATCGACCTGATCTTTCCCCACCACGAGAACGAGCGGGCCCAGGCCGTCGCCCTCGGCCGCGACTTCGCCCACCACTGGGTGCACAACGGCTGGGTGACCGTCGCCGGCGAGAAGATGTCGAAGTCGCTCGGAAACTTCACGTCCCTCGACGACCTGCTCGCTCGCGGCGACCCGCGTGCCTACCGCCTGCTCGTTCTCCGAGCCCACTACCGATCGCCGATCGAGGTGACGCCGGAGACGGTGGGCCAGGCCGAGGCCGGCCTCGCCCGGCTCGACGAGCTCGCCCGGCGCTTCCACCTCGCCGACCCGCTGGCGGTGGGGGACCCGGTGGCGGTGGTGGGCGAGGCGGATGACGAGGACCTCGACCGGGAGGCCGTGGCCCGCTTCGTCGAGCGGATGGACGACGACCTCGACACCCCTGGGGCCCTGTCGGGGGTCTTCGAGCTGGTGCGGGAGGCGAACGCCGCCGCCGACGCCGGCCGCGCCACGGACGCTGCCCGCACGGCGCGCACCGTCGCGCACCTCGCCGCCGTGCTGGGCCTGCCACTGCGCGGCGTCCGGTCGGCCGTGGAGGACCCCGAGGTGCTCGACCTCGTGGCCCGTCGTGACGCCGCACGCGCGGAGCGCCGCTTCGCCGACGCCGACGCCCTGCGCACCGAGCTCGTCCGGCTCGGCTGGGTGGTCGAGGACGGGCCCGAGGGGACCCGAGTGCGCCGCCCGTGAACGCCGCGTGAAGGTTCCGGCCGGGGCCGCGTGCGGGCCTGCCCGAGCAGTCGGGGGCTGCTAGCGTCCGTGGCCGGACCACCCGGCCGCACCGCCGGAGCGGGTCGGTCCGAACGCACTGGCATGCAGGTCGAAAGGGGATCGCCGCCGTGGCATCCGGAACGGTCAAGTGGTTCAACGCCGAGAAGGGCTTCGGGTTCATCTCCCAGCCCAGTGGCGGGCCGGACGTGTTCGTCCACTTCAGCGCCATCCAGTCGAGCGGGTACCGGTCTCTCGAGGAGGGACAGGCCGTCGAGTTCGACGTCCAGGAGGGGCCGAAGGGCCTCCAGGCGGTCGACGTCCGCCCCGCCTGAGCGAGCGGGGGCATCACGCCCCCGGCGACGGGCAGCGGCGCGGAGGTCCAGCGGCGCAGCGGCGCGTAGGCCCGGTGGGCGGCGCACTGGCAGCGCCCGATCCAAGTGGTTACCATTGGGTAACCCGTTCTCCGGGCGCGAGCACGCCCCTGGCTCGGGTGCGCGTCTGGCGTCGGGCGGAGCGAGCACGCCGGGCACGCCCCTGCGAGCACATCCGGAGGGTGCCGGCAGGTTGCGGTCCCGACGGGCCGACGGAGGAGACGAGGCCCGACCGGGCCGGAACGGAGCAGGGCCGATGGCCGAATTCTCGATGGACTTGAACGAGGACCAGCAGCAGATCCAGAAGTGGGTCCACGACTTCGCCGAGACGGTGATCCGGCCCGTCGCCCACGAGTGGGACGAGCGCGAGGAGACGCCGTGGCCCGTCATCGAGGAGGCGGCGAAGGTCGGGCTCTACTCCTTCGACTTCGTCTCGCAGGCGTTCTTCGACGAGTCGGGGCTGATGATGGCCATCGCCGCCGAGGAGCTTGCCTGGGGTGACGCTGGCATCGCGCTGGCCATCCTCGGCAGCACGCTCGGGCTCGCCGGCATCGCCTCCAACGGCACGCCCGAGCAGCTGATCGAGTGGGGTCCCCAGTGCTTCGGCACCCCGGAGAAGATCCAGGTCGCTGCCTTCGCCGTGTCGGAGCCCGACGCCGGCTCCGACGTCTCGTCGCTGCGGACGCGCGCCGTCTACGACGAGGCCAAGGACGAATGGGTCCTGAACGGCACGAAGACGTGGATCACGAACGGTGGCATCGCCGACGTCCACGTGGTGGTGGCTTCGGTCGACCCCGAGCTGGGCTCGCGCGGCCAGGCCAGCTTCATCGTCCCCCCGGGGACACCCGGCCTGTCGCAGGGGCAGAAGTTCAAGAAGATGGGCATCCGCGCCTCGCACACCGCCGAGGTCGTTCTCGACGACGTGCGCGTCCCCGGCAGCTTGCTGCTCGGCGGCAAGGAGAAGCTCGACGAGAAGCTGGCCCGGGCCCGCGAGGGGAAGCGGTCGGCAGGGCAGGCGGCCATGAAGACCTTCGAGGCGTCCCGCCCGGCCGTGGGCGCCCAGGCGCTCGGCATCGCCCGAGCCGCTTACGAGTACGCCCTCGACTACGCCAAGGAGCGCAAGGCGTTCGGCCGGGCCATCATCGAGAACCAGGCGATCGCCTTCAAGCTCGCCGACATGAAGACCCGGATCGACGCATCGCGCCTGCTCGTGTGGCGGGCCTCGTGGATGGCCCGCAACGGCAAGGAGTTCACCGCGGGCGAGGGTTCGATGTCGAAGCTCTACGCCGGCGAGACGGCCGTCCACGTCACCGAGGAAGCCATCCAGATCATGGGCGGCTACGGCTACATCCGCGAGCACCCGGTCGAGCGCTGGCACCGCGACTCGAAGATCTTCACCATCTTCGAGGGCACCTCGGAGATCCAGCGCCTGGTCATCGCCCGGGCGATCTCGGGGATGCACATCCAGTAGTCGACCCCAGCCGGCCCGACCCGCGCACCGCCGCCAGCGGCCCGGTGTCGTGCCCGGTCCGACCGCCGAGTGGCCGCCGTCGACGGTGATCGTGGTCCCCGTCGTGGAGGTGCTGGCCTCGCTGGCCAGGTAGAGGAGCGCGCCGTCGAGCCTGCCCCCGGCACCCGCCCGGCCCGGGGGCGCCCGGCGGGCGACCCGGCGCCTGCCGGCTCGGTCGCCGAGCAGACCAGAGCAGACGTCAGCGCCGCGGGGACCGCCCGGGTGCCAGGGCGCTCGCCCCTACACCGGCTCGCGCCCTCCGGGCGGCCAGCTCGCGCGTCAGGTTCACGACGACGCCCCTCTCGACGCGCCGGTCACGAGGGCGGTGCGGCCGTCGAGGCGCGCGGGCGCGAAGGGGTCGACCTCGGCCGGGAGCGTCGCGACGGGGCAGGGTCCCGTCCCGCCGTCCCGCCGTCCCGCCGTCCCCGCCGTCCCCGCCGTCCCCGCCGGAGCGGAATGCGACCTCCCTTGACGGCCACCTGGCGGGGACATAGTTTGAGAGCAAAATGACGGGTGTCCAAGCACCTGCGCTGGCAGGTCGGTGAGGAGCACGGGATGACTGCAGGTGACGTCGCTCGGGTGGGGGTCGTGGGCTGCGGCCTGATGGGCTCCGGCATCACCGAGGCGGCGTCCCGCGCCGGCCTCGAGGTGCTCGTCGTGGAACGGGACGCCGACGCGCTCGCCGCCGGTCGGCACCGGGTCGAGTCGTCGCTCCAGCGCGCGGTCAAGGCGGGCAAGCTGGCCGACGTCGCGGCCGAGGAGGCGCTCGCCCGCACCACGTTCTCCACGGACTTCGAGACCCTCGCCGGGGCCGACCTCGTCGTCGAGGCGGTCGTCGAGTCGGAGGCCGACAAGGTCGAGGTGTTCGGGATCCTCGACCGCGTGGTGTCCTCGCCCGAGGCCATCCTGGCCTCGAACACGTCCTCGATCCCCATCATGAAGCTGGCCATGGCGACCAGCCGCCCGTCGCAGGTGATCGGCGTCCACTTCTTCAACCCGGTGCCGGTCCTGCCCCTGGTGGAGCTGGTGACGTCGCTGCTCACGAGCGACGAGACGGCTGAGCGGGCCCGCCACTTCGCCGAGGGCCAGCTGGGCAAGTTCGTGATCCGGTCGAAAGACCGCGCCGGGTTCATCGTCAACGCCCTGCTGATCCCCTATGTGCTCTCGGCGGTCCGGATGCTCGAGTCGGGCTTCGCCACGGCCGAAGACATCGACACCGGGATGGTCAAGGGGTGCGCCCACCCGATGGGACCGCTCGCCCTCGCCGACCTGATCGGCCTCGACACGACCGTCGCCGTGGCCAACTCCCTCTACGAGGAGTTCAAGGAACCGCTGTACGCGCCGCCACCGCTGCTCGCCCGGATGGTCGACGCCGGCCTGCTCGGCCGCAAGAGCGGTCGCGGCTTCTACGACTACCGGCACTGACGCCCGTCGACCGCCCGAGGGCCGGGGCCGGCTCACCGCCCGCTCGGGCCGGGCGCCGACGATCCGGCGGCCGGGGTCAGAGCCCGGTGTCGAGCCCGTCCATGCGGGCGAGGATGCGGAGCATCACCTCGTCGGCCCCGCCGCCGATCGAGAGCAGCCGGGCGTCGCGGTAGTAGCGGGACACCCACGTCTCCTCCATGTAACCGACGCCACCGTGGAACTGCATGCAGGCGTCGGCCACCTTTCGGGCCAGCCGGCCGGCGGTCAGCTTGGCGATCGAGGCCATGCGCGTGATGTCCTCGCCGCGCACGTAGGCCTCGGCACAGGCGTAGTTGAACTGGCGGAGCAGCTCGACCTCGGAGCGGAGCTCGGCCAGCCGGAACTGCACGGACTGGTTGGCGAGCAGCGGCGCCCCGAAGGCCCGGCGCTGGCGCAGGTACGCCTCCGTGCGCTCGAGGGCGAAGGACGTCGACCCGACGGCGAGGTACGAGGCGATCATCCGCTCGTTCTGGAACTGGGCCATCTGCTGTTGGAAGCCCTTGCCGACCTGGCCGATGGTGTTGGCCACCGGCACCCGGGCGTCCACGAAGGACAATTCGGCGGTGTCCGAGGACCGGTTGCCCATCTTGTCGAGCTTGCGGCTCACCGAGAAGCCCGGGGTGTCGGTCGGGAAGACGAGCTGCGACATGCCGCGGGCTCCACCCTCGTCGGTCGTGCGCACGAGCAGGCACAGCCAGTCGGCCTGGGTGCCGTTGGTGATGTAGAGCTTGGTGCCGTTCACGACCCACTCGTCGCCGTCGCGCACCGCCCGAGTCCGCAGCCCGGCGACGTCGGAGCCGGCGTCGGGCTCGGTGACGGCGATCGAGGCGACCTGCTCGCCCCGGATGGCGGGCGTCAGGTACCGCTCCTTGAGCTCGTGGCTGCCGAAGCGGTGGAGGGCCGGCGTCGCCATGTCGGTCTGCACCGAGATGGCCATGGGCACCCCGCCGCAGTCGATCCGCCCCAGCTCTTCGCCGAGCACGGCGGTGTAGGAGTGGTCGGCGCCCTGGCCACCGTAGGCGGGGTCGTACTCGAGCCCGAGGAGGCCTGCATCGCCGAGGGCGCCGAAGACCTCGTGGGCGGGGAAGGTCCCGGCTTCCTCCCACTCGTCCACGTGGGGGGCGATGACCCGTTCGACGACCCCGCGGACGGTCTTGCGGAACTGCTCGTGCTCCTCGGTGAACTGCACGTCGCCACGCTCCTCGCTGGTTGGTTGCGGTGGCTGCAACGGTAAGCCCGGACGTGCCGGCTCCACCACTCGACGCACGCCGTTCGCCCCGAGGTGGCGGGCTGGCTCAGGCGGCGCCACCCTCGAGCAGGACGGCGACCCGGGCCGCGCCCGCGGTGACCGGTCTGGCGAGGCCGGTCGCCCGGGCGAGGACCTCGGTGGCGAAGAAGTTGCTCTCGGCCACGGCCCGTGCCGCGTCGAGGCCGTCGCCGTCGAGGGCGAGGCGTGCCCGCCGAGCGAGCAGCCATCCGCCGAGGGCGGTGCCGAGCAGCTCGAGGTAGGCGGTGGCACCGGCGACGGCGTCTTCGGGAGCCGTCGCGAGCCGGGCCAGCACCCACTCGGTCGTCGGCTCGAGCACGCCGAGCACGCTGGCGAGCACCTCGAGCGTCTCGGCGAGCGGGTCGTCGTCGGCCACCGGGCGTGCCACGAAGTCCCAGACGTCGGCGAGGAGCTCGTGGACGGAGCGACCCCCGTCGCGGGGGAGCTTGCGGGTCACGAGGTCGAGCGCCTGGATGCCGTTCGTCCCCTCGTAGATGGGGGCGACGCGTCCGTCGCGGAGCCGCTGGGCCATCCCCGCCTCCTCGAGGTAGCCGGCCCCGCCGAGCACCTGGACCCCGAGGGAGGCGGCCTCGAGCCCGCTGTCGGTCGACCACGCCTTCGCCACCGGCGTGAGCAGGTCGGCGAGCTGCTGGGAGCGCTCGCGACGGTCGGGGTCCGGGTCGTGACGGGCCCGGTCGACGTGGGTGGCGGCGAGAAAGAGGAGCGAGCGAGCCGCTTGGGCGCGGGTCCGCATGACGAGGAGCATGCGCCGGACGTCGGGGTGGTCGACGATGGGGGAGCGGGCGGGCGGGGCCACGCCCGCCGCCCGGCCCTGCAGGCGCTCGCCGGCGTACGCGAGGGCGTGCTGGAACGCCCGCTCGGCCACGGCCGGGCCCTGGGCGCCGATCGAGAGGCGGGCGGCGTTCATCATGGTGAACATGGCCCGCATGCCCCCGTGGAGGGGCCCGACGAGCTCGCCGACCGCGCCGTCGAAGGCCATGACGCACGTCGGGCTGCCGTGGATCCCGAGCTTGCGCTCGACGTGCACGCACGACACCGCGTTGGCCTCCCCGAGCACGCCCTCGGTGGTCACGAGGCGCTTGGGCACGACGAAGAGGGAGAGCCCCCGGGTCCCCGCCGCCGCGCCGGGGGTCCGGGCGAGCACCAGGTGGACGACGTTGTCGGTCAGGTCGTGCTCGCCCCAGGTGATGAAGATCTTGGTGCCGGTCAGCCGCCACGTCCCGTCCCCGTCGGGCTCGGCGAGGGTCCGGATCTCGCCGAGGTCCGAGCCGGCGTCGGGCTCGGTGAGGTTCATCGTGCCCGACCACGCACCGGTGAGGAGCCTGGGCAGGTACATGGCCTGCTGGGCGGGGCTGCCCCACTGCGCCAGCGCGTGGATCGCCCCCTGGGTGAGCACGGGGTTGAGCGAGAGCGCGAGATTGGCCGACGCGAAGAGCTCCTGGAGGGCCAGCGCGACCACTGAGGGGAAGCCGCCGCCGCCCAGGTCCTCGGGGAAGGGGAGCGCTCCCCAGCCGCCGTCGACGTAGTGGCGGTAGGCGACGTGGAAGGCCTCCGGTGTCGTGACCCGCCCCGTGCCCCGGTCGAAGCGCGCGCCGACCCGGTCGCCCACCCGGTCGGTCGGGGCGATCACCTCGGCGGCCAGGCGCCCGAACTCGGCGAGGACGAGGGCGACGGCGTCACGCTCGACGTGGGAGAAGTCCGGCAGCGCCAGCAGGTCGTCGAGGCCGGCGACGTCGAGGGCGGCCAGCACGTCGTCGACCGGGGCCCGGTAGGCGTCGTGGCCGCTCCCTCCGCCGTCGCCGTCCGCCGTCGGTGCGTCGGTTGCCACGGTGCTCGTCACACGTTCCTCCTGTACGTACCGCCCACCTCGAAGAGCGCTGCCGTGATCTCGCCGAGCGAGGCGTGCCGGACGGTCTCCATCAGCTCGGCGAAGACGTTCCCGCCGCCGAGGGCCACCTCGCGAAGCCGGGCGAGCGCGGCCGGCCGCTCGGGGCCGTGGCGCTCGCGGAACTCGGCGAGCCGGCGGATCTGTCCGCGCTTCTCGTCCTCGGTCGCTCGCGACAGCTCGACCGTCTCGGGCGTTCCCGAGGTCGCCGGGTCGACGAAGGTGTTCACTCCGACGATGGGCAGCGACCCGTCGTGCTTGGCGTGCTCGTAGGTCATCGAGTCGTCCTGGATCCGGCCGCGTTGGTAACCGGTCTCCATGGCGCCGAGGACGCCGCCGCGCTCGGAGAGCCGGTCCAGCTCGGCGAGGACCGCCTCCTCGACGAGGTCGGTCAGCTCCTCGGCGACGAAGCTCCCCTGTAGCGGGTTCTCGTTGGACGCGAGGCCCCACTCGCGGTTGATGATGAGCTGGATGGCCAGCGCACGCCGCACCGACTCGGTGGTCGGAGTAGTCACCGCCTCGTCGTAGGCGTTGGTGTGCAGGCTGTTGGCGTTGTCGTAGATGGCGCACAGCGCCTGCAGCGTGGTGCGGATGTCGTTGAACGCCATCTCCTGGGCGTGCAGCGACCGTCCCGAGGTCTGGACGTGGTACTTGAGCCGCTGGGACCGCTCGTTCGCCCCGTAGCGCTCGCGCATGGCGACGGCCCAGATGCGCCGGGCCACCCGGCCGATCACCGTGTACTCGGGGTCCATCCCGTTCGAGAAGAAGAAGGAGAGGTTCGGGGCGAAGTCGTCGACCGACATCCCCCGGGCCAGGTACGACTCGACGTAGGTGAAGCCGTTGGCCAGGGTGAAGGCGAGCTGGGTGATCGGGTTCGCCCCCGCCTCGGCGATGTGGTACCCCGAGATCGACACCGAGTAGAAGTTCCGCATGCCGTGCTGGACGAAGTACTGCTGGATGTCGGCCATCACCGACAGCGAGAACTCCGTCGAGAAGATGCAGGTGTTCTGGCCCTGGTCCTCCTTCAGGATGTCCGCCTGCACGGTGCCGCGCACCGTGCGCAGCGTCCGGGCCCGCACCTCGGCGGCCTCCTCCGCCGACGGCGCCCGTCCTTGCCCCTCGGCGAAGCGCTCGAGCTGCTGGTCGATCGCCGTGTTGAGGAACATGGCGAGGATGGTGGGAGCGGGGCCGTTGATGGTCATCGACACCGACGTCGAGGGGTCGCACAGGTCGAAGCCGGCGTACAGCGCACGCATGTCGTCGAGGGTCGCCACGGAGACGCCCGAGGTGCCGATCTTCCCGTAGACGTCGGGGCGGGTGTCGGGGTCGCGACCGTAGAGCGTGACGGAGTCGAAAGCGGTCGACAGCCGGGTCGCCGGCTGCCCCTCGGCCAACAGGTGGAAGCGCCGGTTGGTCCGGAACGGGTCACCCTCGCCGGCGAACATCCGGGCCGGCTCCTCGTCGTCGCGCTTGAAGGGGAAGACCCCGGCGGTGAAGGGGAAGTGCCCGGGAAGGTGCTCGGACCGAAGCCACACGAGCAGGTCGGCTTCGTCGGTCGCCCGAGGAAGCGCCACCCGGGGGACGCGGGTGCCCGACAGCGACGTCCGCACGAGGGGGGTCCTGCGCTCGCCGTCCGGGCCGGTGGAGACCAGCTCGTCGCCGGCCAGCTCCACGCGGAGCTCGGCCAGCTCGTCGAGGAGCGCGCGGCTGTCGGCCGAGACCGCTGCCGACGTGTCGACAGCGAGCGCTTCGAGGTCTGCGGGAACCTCCCCCGTGCGCTCGGCGACGAGCGCGGCGGTCGCGCCCACCTGCGTGGCCCGCCGGACGGTGTCAGCTTGGCGGTGTGTCTCCGCGTGATAGCCGCGGACCGTCCCGGCGACGTCGGCGAGGTACCGCAGCCGCTCGGGTGGCACGACGGGCGAGGAGGCGGTCGACGCCCGGACGGCCACCGGTGGCAGCTGGGGCTCGCCGAGGGTGAGGCCGTGCTCGCCGAGCAGGTCGCGCAGGGCCTGGTAGAGGGCGGTGGTGCCGTCGTCGTTGAAGTGTGCGGCGATGGTGCCGAAGACGGGGAGCGACGCCAGGTCGCCCGCGCCCGGGTGGGTGCGTGACCACTGGCGCCGCACCGAGCGCAGGGCGTCCTCGGCGCCGCGGCGGTCGAATTTGTTGATCGCCACGAGGTCGGCGAGGTCGAGCATGTCGATCTTCTCGAGCTGCGAGGCGGCACCGAATTCGGGTGTCATGACGTAGAGCGAGACGTCGGCGACGTCGACGATGGCGGCGTCGCCCTGGCCGATCCCCGGCGTCTCGACGAGCACCAGGTCGTAGCCGGCGGCCTTGCAGGCGGCGATGGCGCCGGGCACCGGCGAGGGGACCTCGGAGGTGCTCCCCCGGGTGGCGAGGGAGCGGAAGAACACCTGGGGGGTGTCGATGGCGTTCATCCGGATGCGGTCGCCGAGGAGCGCACCGCCCCCTCGGCGCTTGGTGGGGTCGACGGCGAGCACGGCGATGCGGAGCTTGTCGCCCTGGTCGAGGCGGAAGCGGCGGACCAGCTCGTCGGTCAGCGACGACTTGCCCGAGCCACCGGTGCCCGTGATGCCGAGGACGGGCACCGGTCGCCGGCGAGCCGCCTGCTCGATGTCGGCAGCCAGTCCGGGGGCGAGCGCGCCCGCCTCGACGGCGGTGATGACGCGCGCAAGGGCCCGGATGTCGCCGACGGCGAGGTCGTCGATGCCGTAGGGCTGGTGCGCGGCGAGGTCGACGTCGCACTCCTCGACGAGGACGTTGATCATCCGATCGAGCCCGAGGCGCTGACCGTCGGCGGGGGAGAAGATGTGCTGGACGCCGTGGGCCTCGAGCGCGGCGATCTCGGCCGGCACGATCACCCCGCCGCCGCCGCCGTAGACCTTCACGTCGCCGCGGCCCTCGCTGGTGAGGCGGTCGACGAGGTAGGTGAAGTACTCGACGTGGCCGCCCTGGTACGAGCTGACGGCCACCCCCTGGACGTCCTCGGCGACAGCAGCCGTGACCACCTCGTCGACCGAGCGGTTGTGACCGAGGTGGACGACCTCGGCACCCTGGGCCTGCAGTAGGCGCCGCATGATGTTGATGGCGGCGTCGTGCCCGTCGAAGAGGCTCGACGCCGTCACGAACCGGACCGGGTGCCGCGGCCGGTGCAGCGGACGCTGCCTCGCCGATGGCTCGGGAGACGTGCTCCCGGTTGCGGCGTCACTCATACGACGGACAATAGTTGAAGATCAACATATTGTCACGTTGCCGGTGTGCCGTCCCGCCGTCCTGCATCGCGGCCGGTGGGTTCGCCCGACGTCGTGCGTCCCGGTCGTCGTGCCCACGCCGGGGATCGACGGTCAGCCCCGTGTTCGCTGGTAGGGTCGCTCCGTCCGGGGTGCCCACGTGGCACCTGACGTCGGAGACGGGAGGGGACCCCTGGCTGCGACAAAGGCGCTGGCCTTCGACCCCATCGAGGAGGCTCGCCGGCAGTGGGTGGACCACGGGTGGGCCGACGCCGCCGACGGGATGGCCGTCGTGACGTCGGTCATGCGGGCTCAGCAGATCTACCTGGCGCGCATCGACGCCGTGCTGCGACCGTTCGACCTGACCTTCGCCCGCTTCGAGCTGCTGACGTTGCTCAGCTTCACCCGGACCGGGTCGTTGCCGCTCTCGAAGGCCGGAGCGCGCCTCCAGGTCCACCCGGCGAGCATCACCAACGCCGTCGACCGCCTGGAGGCCCAGGGCTTCGTGCGGCGGACCCCGCACCAGACGGACCGGCGCACGACGCTCGTGGAGCTCCTTCCCGAAGGGAGGGAGGTGCTGGCCAAGGCCACCGCCGGCATCAACGAGACCGTCTTCGCCGTCCCCGGGCTGACCGTCGTCGAGGCCCGTCGGCTGTGCGCCTTGCTGCGCAAGGTGCGCGCCGCTGCCGGCGACTTCGCCACCTGATCCTCACCCGGCGAGCGCCCGGCAGGCGCTCCTGCAGTCAGCTCTCCCAGCTGCCGTCAGGCCCTGGAGCGGACCCGGCACCACCGCCGGCCTCGGCGAGGACGGCGGCCAGGCGAGCGACGGCACCCTCGGTGCGGACGCCCCACCAGAACAGGTCCTTGCCGTCGACGAAGACGGTCGGGCCCACCTCGTCGAGCTCGGGGAGCTGACGTCGGGTGAACGGGTAGGGCTCGCTCGGGGCGAGGACCAGGTCGGGGTGACGCGCCGCCGCCTCCTCGAGGGTGGTCGTGGGGTACGGGCCGTCGTCGGCGAAGACGGTTGCGACGCCGAGGTGCGACAGGACCGAGCCGCCGTAGGTCGGGAGGCCGAGGGCCATCCACGGCCGTCGCCAGATGGGCACGAAGGCGCGCCGCCAGATGGCGACCGGGGGCGGGAGCTCGGGCGCGGACCAGCTCGCCCCCACGCGTTCGGCGAGGCCGGCGAGCGCCAGGACCACGTCGTCGAGGGAGCGCACGTGGAGCACGTGGACGACGAGCCCGGCGTCCACCAAGGCGTCGTGGTCCTCGCGGCGGTTCTCCTCGGCGTCGACCACCACGAGATCGGGGCGGAGCTCGACGATCGCCGCGATGTCGGGGTCCTTCGTACCTCCGACGTGGACGAGGTCGTCTCGCTCGCAGAACCGGGTGCACGCCACCGGCTCGGCGCCCCAGGCGGTGAGGGTCTCGGTCACCGAGGGGACGAGGCTGACGATCCTCATGGCTCGCGCCCGGCGGGCGCCGGTCGGACGCAGCGGGCCATGGACCGAGCGTACCGGTCGGCCCGAGCCGTGCACCGGGGCAAGCTCGGGCCGGCTCGGGCGCGAGCCACCGGGGCTAGGGTGGCCCGGTGTCGGACCATGCCGAGCTCCGTGTCGTCACGCTCTGCACGGGCAACGCCGCCCGCTCGGTGATGGCCGGGGCGCTGCTCACCGGCCTCGCCGGCGACGCCCCGCTCGCCGTGCGCACGGCGGGCACCCACGTCGTGGAGGGGCAGCCCATGAGCCGGCGGACGCGTGACGCCCTCGAGGCCGTCGGAGGCCGAGCCGACGGCCACCGCAGCCACCAGGTGACCGACGACGACGTCGCCGGCGCCGACCTCGTGGTGGCGATGGCGGGCGAGCACGTCGCCTATGTCCGCCGCCGGCACCCCGCGGCGTCCGTCCGGACGGCCACCATCCGGCGACTGTGCCGTGACCTGCCCGCGGCGCCAGGACCGCTCGCCGAGCGGTTGTCCGCGCTCCGGCTCGACGAGGTCGAGCTCGAGCCCTGGGAGGACGTCCCCGACCCTGCTGGCGGGGACGACGACGAGTACCTGGCCTGCGCCGTCGAGCTGGCCGATCTCACCGCCGAGCTCGCGATCCGCCTCGGTCTCGCCGCCCGACCGGGCGCGCTCGGCTGACCGGGCCCGGAGCCGGCCGCCCGACCCCCTCAGCGGGTGCGGGCGAGCTCGGGATGGCGCAGGGAGAGGTCGGCGCACGACTCGCACGCCGACGCCGGCACGAGGCCGGCCCGCATGAGGATGCCGAACGCCTTGCAGCCGAGGCACAGCCCGAACGCCGCCTCGAGGAAGGCAGCGACCCCCAGCGCGGCCAAGACGGTCAGGGCGGCAGCGTGCTCGCCCGCCGCGAACCACAGCACGAGGGCGGTCGTCGAGAAGGCGACGCCCACGGCCTGGGCGAAGCGCTTGGGCGGGCCGGGAACGGGGCGGGCGGCGCCGGGGAGGCGGGGTGCGACCACCCGGGTGGCCAGCTGGCCGAGGGGGCTCAGCCGCGGCCCGGTCAGCACACGGGCCCAGAACCCGTAGGCGAGCACGGCGAGAAGCCACGGTTGACGGGTGGCGAGGGTGAGGACGACGAGGGCCACCACGCCGGTGGCGACGGTCCGGGCCGCACGCTCGTCGACCGGGTCGGGGAAGGAGAGCATGGCAATACCTTACCAAGTTTGTCGAGTTTTGCCACCCCGACGCCCGTGCTCGCCACGGGGCCCGGGTTGGCGCGTGCCGTCGGTCGGGTTCAGGCCGCGCTCGGACGGGCCGCCCGGGGCGACGCGGACAAGGCCGCGTCCACAGAGGCCGCGGTGGCCACCGGTGCCCCGGCTCCCCGGGGTCGCCCGTCGTCGGGCCCGTGGCCGGCGTGCGAGGCAACGGCCGAGGTGAGGAGGTCCAGGCCCACGAGGCCCGGCAGCCGGTCGATCCGGCGGTCCACCCGTGCGGCGACGGCGGCACCCTCGGGGCCGGCGAAGAGGTAGCGGGACACGAAGGCCACTTCCGCAGCCGGCATCACCCCGCTGCCGACCGGCGCCCACAGGCGCCGAAGGGTGAAGCGGGCGAGCCGCCGGGCCGCCCGGCTGTCGGCGAGGCGCTCGTTCGCCTGCGAGGCGTAGAAGTCGACGTGGCGGCCTTCCTGTCGCATGACTCGGCGGAGCAGTTCGGTGAGGACGGGATGGCCAGCTCGAGCGGCCAGTCGCGCGTAGCCGGCCTGCGTCGTCCACTCGTTCACCGCGCCCCACGCCATGTGGACGGCGGTGACGTGCGACGACGCCGCCGAGGCGAGCTGTGAGGCCACCGGGCGGAGCGCGTCGCGCCGGGGCAGGGAGCGCCGCGTCGCGGCGACACGGGTCGGACCGGCGGCCTCGCCGTGGGCGGCGAGCACGGCGGCGATCGCCTCGCCGTGCCAGAGCTCCTCGTAGCTCCACAAGGTGAGGAACGTGGTCACCTCCGGGTCGCGGTGGGCCCGGGTCACGAGCAGGTCGCGCAGGTAGCAGATCGTGTGGCTCTCGACGTCGTGCATGTAGCGGAGGCAGCGCAGCGCGTCGGCGTCGAGCGGCCGGCTCTCGAACGAGGCGAGGTCCAGGTCGTCGGTGACGAGCTTGGCCGAGTGGCGTCGGTAGGTGGCGAGATCGAAGCGCATGACCGTTCTTCGGCACCCGGCCCCTGCTGGATGAGCCGGCCCCGTCCGCACCGAGGCGGCGTCCGTTGGGTAGGGTCCAGGGCGGGCCCCCGGGCGGGCCGGTCATCCGGGTGCCGCCCCGGCATCGAAGACCAGGCAGTGATCGACGTGGAGCTGGCGAGCGACGCCAACCTGGTGGTGGCCATCGGCCGCTACCACGAGCCGGCGATGGCCGAGGTCTTCCGCCGCCACGGCGGAGCTGTCCACGGTCTCGCGCGCCGGGTGCTCCGGAGCGGTCCCGCCGCCGAGGAGGTCGTCCAGGAGGTCTTCCTCGACCTCTGGCAGCACCCGGAGCGCTTCGACGCCCAGCGGGGCACCCTGCGCTCGTTCCTGCTCGCCCGTGCCCACGGCAAGGCCGTCGACCGGGTGCGCTCCGAGACGGCCCGCCGCCGGCGAGAGGAGCGCACGACGCGTGAGACGGCCCTCGCCGGCTACGACGTCGAGCACCAGGTCCACGACCTCGCCGTCGCCGAGCAGGTGGCCGAGGCGCTCCGTGCTCTACCCGACGACCAGCGCCGGCCGATCGAGCTGGCGTACTTCGGCGGGCACACGTACCGGGAGGTGGCAGCCATGCTCCAAGAACCGGAGGGGACGGTGAAGAGCCGCATCCGCTCGGGGCTCGGACGCCTGCGCGCCCAGCTGGTCGAGTGGGGTGTCGAGCCGGCGGGGGTCGAGCGATGAAGCCGGAGCACGGGGGACCGGCGTCCGCCGGCCACGACGCCGTCGAGGCACTGCTCGGCGCCTACGCCCTCGACGCCGTCGAACCAGAGGAGGCCGCTGCCGTCGAGGCGCACCTCGCCACGTGCCGGCGGTGCGCGGCAGAGGTCGCCCGCCATCACGAGGTAGCCGGGCTCCTCGCCAACGCGGGCGGGGACGCCCCCGCCGAGCTGTGGGACCGGATCGCCGAGCGCCTGGAACGTCCCGTGCCCGTGCCGACCGTGCCGACCGTGCCGACCGTGCCGACCGTGCCGACCGTGCCGACCGTGCCGTCGACCCTCGGCGACCGGCGCGGTGGTGGTCGGATGCCGGGCACGGCTGGCTTGCCGGTCGGCCGCCGTCAGCTCGCCCGCCCGGTCGCGTGGGCGGCCGGGGCGGTGGCTGCCGCCGCGGCGGTGGCCGCCCTCTTCCTCGGCGTCCAGGTCCACCACCTCGACCGCCAGGTCGCCGCGTTGCAGGCGTCGGCCGGGAGCACCCGGCTGGCGGGCGTGGCGCAGGCTGCCCTCGAGGACCCGGCAACGACCCGGGTCCGTCTGACGGCCCAGGCTTCGTCGCCCGACGCCGGTGCCGCCGCCACCGTCGTGCTCGAGCGCGACGGGACGGCGTTCCTGATCGCTCGGGGACTGCCGACCCTGCCCGGTTCGCAGACCTACCAGCTGTGGGGAGCGGTGGACGGCCAGCTCATCTCGCTGGGTCTCCTCGGGCCCCATCCGACGGTGGTCGCCTTCAGCCTCGCCACGAGCTCGCCGGTCCGGGCGTTCGCGGTGACCGCCGAGCGGGCCGGCGGTGTCGTGCGCACGACCCACGCCCCGGTGGTAGCGGGCTCGCTCCCCGCCTGAGCACCGCCGGAGCGTCGCAGGGGCCTGCCGGACGGGCAGCGGGTTGCCGCCCCGTCCGCCCCTCCCGCCCCGTTCAGGTGCGGTGGACCTGGCGGAGCCCGGCCCACGCGAAGTCGGAGATGCGCGTGGCGAGCACCTGAGCCTCGTCGGGCTGAGCGGTGCGACCGTCGGTGCGCGAGGTGATCCAGTGCCGGCCGACGCCCTCGGCCATCCCGACCACGGCGTGGGCGAGTGCCCGTCGGTGCTCGTCGTCGAGGCCGGCGTCGATGAGCGGGTCGATGGCCGCGGCGATGGCGTCCTCGACCCGCCGGAGGGCGGCACCGAGCTCGGGGTCACCGGACTCGCCGTCGCGTCCGTAGAGGAGCCGGAAGGCGCGCTCCTGGCGCATCATCAACGTGAAGTAGGCGAGGAAGCCCCGCTCGACCTGTTGGCGCGGGCCGTCGGCCGCCGCCGCCGCCGTGCGGATGTCGTCGATCAGCTGGGCCGCCACGGCGTCCATCAGCCCGAGGTAGAGGGCTCGCTTGGAGGCGAAGTGCTGGTAGAGGAGTGGCTTGGTGACCCCGGCCGCCTCGGCGATGTCGTCCATGGTCGTCGCCCCGAAGCCCCGCTCGGCGAAGAGGTGGAGCGCCACGTCGCTCAGCTGCCGCCGCCGGGCGCTCGCGCTCAGGCGCCGGGCCTGAGCGGGGCGAGGCGGGGCGCCGTCGGCGTCGGCGGGACGGCTCCGGCCGACGGACGTGACCATGCCGGCATGGTAGCCGTGACGGGCGTCAGCGGTACCGGCGTGCTCCGAGCTGGCCAGTCACGCCACAGGCGGCGAGGCGTGCCCCGAGGTCGTCGAGGACTGCCTCAAGGCGCCGGGGGAGCCCCGACGTCGAGAAGTGGGCCGTGGCCACGGCGCGGTTGCGGGCGAGCAGCGAGGGGTCGGGCTGGTCGAGGAAGGCAGCCGCCTCGGCGAGCTGGCCGAGCCCGAACCAGCGGAACCCGAAGGCGGCGAGCTCGCTGGCCACCGGGTAGGGCCCGACCACGAGGGGGCGCAGGTGGAAGGCCGACTCGACCGACGGGTTGCCGAACCCCTCCCAGGTGGAGGGGAGCAGGACGACGTCGCAGGCGGCGTACGCGTCGGCGACCGGGCGCACGTCGCCGCCCGGCCAGCCGGTGACGACCGGGCACCGGGCTCCGCCGAGGACCCTCTCGAGCTCGTCGTCGAAGCCGTCCTCGGCGGGGCCGAGCAGCCAGAAGGTCGCGTCGAGGGCCTCGGCGGCCCGGACGCCGCCGGCCACGTTCTTGCGAGGGATGGCCCGGGTCGGCTGCAGGGCGAGGCGGCTCGCCTCGGGGACGCCGAGGAGGGCGCGAGCCGACCGGCGTCGCTCGGCGCTCGGGGGGTCGACCGGGTCGAAGGAGTTGTAGACGGTGGTGGCGGCGATGCCGTGGGCGGCGAGCTCGCGCCGGCTGCGATCGTTGATCGTGACGTGGGCCCAGCAGGAGTCGTCGGGCGGCGGTGGGGAGGTGGCGTACTGCGGCCGCTGCCACGGGAGGTCGTGGTGGCGGAAGACGGCGGGGCGACCGGCGAGCACCCGGGCCGCGACACCGGCGGCGGCCGGGTTGAGGGGCAGCGAGCAGAGGTTCTCCACCACCACCAGGTCGGCGTCGGCCAGGGCATCGTCGAGCTCGGCTGGCGTCGGCGGCGCGGCGGCGCCGATGGCGAGCCCCGGTAGCAGCCGGTCCACCCTCCCCTCTCCGGCCACCGTCACCGTTGCGTACCCGAGGGCTTCGAGCGCGCGGCGCCACTTGGCCGCCTCGACGGCGACTCCGTCGGTCCCGCCCAGGCGGAAGGAGAGCAGCGCGGCAGTGGGGATGTCGACACGGTACCGTCGGTCCGTGCCCGGGCACCGGGTCCGTCGGGACGCAGCGCCGGACCCCGGTCCTCGCCCGGGGCTAGCGTGCGCCCGTGAGCGAAGATGCACCGTCCCCACCCCCGCCGGGCGCCGAGGCCGGCACCGACGACGTGCTCGTGGAGCGCGACGGCCCGACGCTCCGCCTGGTCATCAACCGCCCCGAGCGACGCAACGCCATGACGTGGGGCGTGGTGGCCGGACTGCGCGCTGGGGTCCGGCGGGCCGCCGCCGACCCCGCTGTCCGAGTCGTCGTCGTGACCGGTGCCGGTGACGAGGCGTTCTGCGCCGGTGCCGACCTCTCCGGCATGGCACCGGAGCACGCCGGCGGCGGCACCGACGCCTTCGCCGAGACCCACGAGGCGCGGGGACAGCTCGCTCGGCTCTTCGAGGACCTGTGGCACCTCGGCAAGCCGACCGTCGCCCGTGTCCAGGGCTGGGCCATGGCCGGCGGCCTCGGCCTGGCGCTCGCCTGCGACCTCGTGGTGGCGTCTGAGCGGGCTCGCTTCGGCGCGCCCGAGCTCAACGTGGGGCTGTGGCCGTACATGGTCACGGTCCCCATGGTCCGGTCGATGCCGCCCAAGAAGGCCCTCGAGCTCATGATGACCAGCCGCGTCGTGGACGCCGCCGAGGCCGACCGCATCGGCTTCGTCACGAAGGTCGTGCCGCACGACGAGCTCGACGCCGCCGTCGCCGATCTCGCCGCCGTGCTCGCCTCGAAGCCGCCGGGGGCGATGAGGACCGGTCGCGATTCGTTCTACGCTGTGTGGGACGCCGCGGCGGGCGAGGCACTCGCCCACCTCCACGCCCTGCTGACCGTCACGAGCCAAACGGCAGAGGCGCACGAAGGCATCGCCGCCTTCGCCGCCAAGCGCCGTCCGGCGTGGCAGTCGGCGGGCGGGGACGGCAGCTGACCGCCGTCCGGCCAGGACGGCACTCCGACGCCACCGACCACCGAGCACCGAGGAGCGACCAGCGCATGGCCAAGCGAGCACTGATCACCGGCGTCACCGGCCAGGACGGCTCGTACCTGGCCGAGTTCCTCCTCGAGATGGGCTACGAGGTCTTCGGCATGGTGCGGCGGTCGAGCACGGTCAACTTCGAGCGCATCGCCCACATCCAGGACCGCATCACCCTCGTCGCCGGCGACCTCCTCGACGAGGTCTCGATGATCCACATCCTGCGCGACCACCGCCCGGCCGAGGTCTACAACCTCGCCGCCCAGTCCTTCGTCCAGACGTCGTGGAACCAGCCGGTGCTGACCGGCGAGACGACGGCGCTCGGCGTCACCCGACTGCTGGACGCCATCCGCACGGTGGACCCCGGCATCCGCTTCTACCAGGCGAGCTCGTCGGAGATGTTCGGCAAGGTCCAGGCCGTCCCGCAGGACGAGACGACCCCGTTCTACCCGCGTAGCCCCTACGGGGTGGCCAAGGTGTACGGGCACTGGATCACGATCAACTACCGGGAGAGCTACGACCTGCACGCCTCGTCGGGCATCCTCTTCAACCACGAGTCGCCCCGCCGGGGCCTCGAGTTCGTGACCCGCAAGGTCACCCACGGCGTCGCCCGGATCAAGGCGGGGCTCGACGACCGCCTGGCCCTCGGCAACCTCGACGCCCAGCGCGACTGGGGCTACGCCGCCGACTACGTGCGAGCGATGTGGCTGATGCTCCAGCAGGACCAGCCCGACGACTACGTGGTGGCAACGGGCGAGACCCACTCGGTCCGCGAGCTCGTGACGCTGGCGTTCGCCGCTGCCGACCTCGACTGGGAGCGCTACGTGGTCATCGATGAGCGGTTCCTGCGGCCGGCCGAGGTCGACCTGCTCGTCGGCGACTCGGCCAAGGCCGAGCGAACGCTCGGATGGAAGCGCCAGGTCGAGTTCCCTGAGCTCGTCCAGATGATGGTCGAGGCCGATCTGGCCCTCGTGGGCGCCCAGGCCTGACGCCGCCGGGCAGCACCGTGCTCCCGACTCCGGCGCTCGTCCTCCACGCGGACCCCTTGGGCCTGCTGGTGGCGTTCGGGGCAGGGATGCTCTCGTTCGTCTCGCCGTGCGTGCTCCCGCTCGTGCCGGCGTACGTGTCGATGGTGTCGGGCCTGTCCGCCGCCGAGCTGACCGCGCTCGGCGCCGGGCGGGGCGTGGTGGCCGCCCCGACCGGTGGGCCTGTGCCCGCGACCGCCGGGCCGGCACCGGCGCCGGGTGCGGCGATGCCGGCAGCTCGGGCCGCCCGCGCTCGGGTGGTACGAGGGATCCTCGCCTTCATCGGCGGCTTCACGGTGGTCTTCGTCGCCCTCGGCGCCGGCTCGTCGGTGCTCGGACAGCTCCTCACCACCCACCGCGCCGGGGCGCAGCTGGCCTCGGGTGCCGTCATCGTGGCGTTCGGCGCCGTGCTCGTCGCCATGGCCGCGGGCATGCGGCTCCCGCGGGCGCTGCTGGCCGAGCGACGCCTGCCGGTCACGCCCTCCGCGCTCGGCGCGTGGGCCCCGCCGGTGCTCGGGATGGCGTTCGCCTTCGCTTGGACGCCCTGCATCGGCCCGG
>JAJZJT010000161.1 GCA_021809995.1 Actinomycetes bacterium | reverse complement strand
CTCCCGCTCCGGCGGACCCGGCCGCGGCGGGGCCGGGAACCAGCGCCGGCCTGGGCTGCGCCGTCGTGGTGAGCCCGACGACTCCGGCGACCGCCGGCGACAGCCCGGCTGGTACGGCCGGAGCCGCCGAGGCCAGGAGCGCGACTCGTCCCGAGGTCAGGCGCACCTCGGACTCGGCGACACCAAAGGCGTGCTCCACCTGCGCCACCGTCCCACTGGCCGCCACTGTCAGCCGATCGGGCGACGTGGCGCCGACCTCAAGTCCTGTGCGTTCGAGCCACGAGCGCACGGTGACGACGGTGGCGCTGGAAGGACCGAACCGCGGTCCGAACTGCCCCTTGGCCAAGAAGTGGTGGTAGGTCGGCGAGCCCGGCGTCGACACGGCGGCGACGAAGCGGGCGAGCGCCCCGGGGTGCGGTACTGCCAGTGCCACCTCGACCGCCACTCGGGTGGCGGCCGATGCCCGTCCCACGACCATGGCCCCAGGCGGTGCGGTAGGCGCCTGACCGATGCGGACCGTGCCGGCCCCCACCGAGGGCGCAGGGGCCGCACCTGCAGTCTGAGCTGAACTCGAGAGCGACAGGACGGTGGCGGCGACCACGAGCAGCGATCCGGCGGAGGTGCTCAGGCGGGGCCGGCGCGCCCGGCGGTGCAGCACCTTGCCGGCGCGCCGGTTCGTCCTCGCGCCCCCGTGCACACCGGTCGATCCCATCGCGTGTCGTCGCTCCTTGGCCGCAGTGCCGCTCCTGGTCATCGGCCGTTCGCACCTCCACCTGGAGCGACGTCGCCGTCGCCCCGTACCTGCGCGCCTTCGCCGTCGGTCGCGCCGCCTCCGGCGACCGGCCCACCGCCCTTGCCCGCGTCAACCCCGTCAGGACCGGCACCTCGCTTCTTCGACATCTCGGCGCGCAGCCGGGCCACGCGCGCCGCGACCGTCGCCTCGTAGCCCCGCTCGCTCGGCTCGTAGTAGACGTGACCCTCGATGGCGGCCGGACGGTACCCCTGGGCGACCCAGGCATCGGGGAAGTCGTGCGGGTAGCGGTACCCGGAACCGTGGCCGAGGGCAGACGCGCCGCGGTAGTGGGCGTCGCGCAGGTGCGCCGGCACGTCGGCACGGGCGCCTGAGGTGACGTCGGCCCGAGCCGCCCCGAGAGCGACGGTGACCCGGTTCGACTTCGGCGCCACCGCCAGGTGGACGACGGCCTGGGCCAGGTTGAGCTGGGCCTCGGGGAGCCCCACGAACTCGACCGCCCGGGCAGCGGCATCGGCGACCACGAGTGCCAGAGGGTCGGCCTCGCCGACGTCCTCGCTGGCCAGTACGACCAGCCGCCGGGCGATGAACCGCGCGTCCTCGCCGGCTTCGAGCATCCGGGCGAGCCAGTAGAGCCCGGCGTCGGGGTCCGATCCCCGGACGGACTTGATCAGCGCCGAGATCTGGTCGTAGTGGTCGTCCTCGCCGTAGTGGACGAGGCGGGCCTGGCGCGCCCGCTCGATGTGCGCACGCGTGACGTGCACGGCCTCGCCCGCGCCCGGCTCGGAGCCGGCCAGGGCGAGGGCGACCTCGAGCGTCGTGAGCACGGCGCGGGCGTCACCCTCGGCGCTCTCGGCGAGCGCCACCACGGCGTCCTCGTCGGCCGTGGCCGCCTCGGCATCGAGCGCCCGGTGGACGACCGTGGCCAGCTCGTCAAGGGCGAGCGGCTCGAGCCGGAAGAGCGTCGAACGCGAGAGCAGCGGTGCGTTGACGCTGAAGTACGGGTTCTCGGTCGTCGCCCCGATGAGCACGACGAGGCCGTCCTCCACCGCAGGCAGGAGCGCATCTTGCTGCGCCCGGTTGAACCGGTGCACCTCGTCGAGGAAGAGCATCGTTCCCCGACCTTGCTCCCCCAGTCGGCGGGTGGCAGCCTCGACCACCTCGCGGACGTCCTTCACCCCGGCGGTGACGGCCGACAGCGACACGAACTCCTTCTCCGTCCCGTCGGCCACCAGCCGTGCCAACGTGGTCTTGCCGGTTCCAGGAGGACCCCAGAGGATCGTCGAACGCAGTCGGTCGCCGTCGACGAGAGCCCGGAACGGACCGTCAGGCCCGACCAGGTGGCGCTGTCCCACCACCTCGTCGAGGGTGCGGGGTCGCAGCCGCGCGGCGAGCGGGGCGCGTGCCGCTCGCCGTTCCTCCGCTGCCTGGCCGAAGAGGTCGTCAGGGGTCACGGGGTCGCAGGGTCACGGGGTCGCAGGGTCACGGGGTCGCAGGGTCACGGGGTCGTCAGGGGTCACGGGGTCGCAGGGGTCACCGCGGTCGCAGGGGTCACCGCGGTCGCAGGGGTCACCGCGGTCGCAGGGTCACGGGGTCGCAGGGTCACGGGCGATCACGTGACCGGGTGGCCGGCACCCGAGTCACCGGCCGGCACCCGTGCCCGGGGACGCGCCGTCGGGACCGGCACCGCGCGGGCGCTTCGGGACGAGCCCCAGCTCGGCCAGGACCGACGGAGCGAGCGGGGACGGGGCACCCGTCATCAAGTCGGCGCCCGATTGCGTCTTGGGGAAAGCGATGACCTCGCGGATGCTCTCCTCGCCGGCGAAGATCGCCACCAGCCGGTCGATGCCGACGGCGAAGCCGGCGTGCGGCGGGGCGCCTGTGCGGAACGCTCCGAGCAGGAAGCCGAAGCGGGCTGCGGCCTCCTCCTCGGCGATGCCGAGCGCGGCGAACACCCGCTCCTGGACGTCTCCCCGGTGGATCCGGACGCTGCCCGAGCCGAGCTCCCACCCGTTGAGCACCAGGTCGTACGCTTGCGACCGCACGGCGAGCGGATCGCGCTCGAGCAGGTCGAGGTCGTCGGGGTGGGGCATGGTGAAGGGGTGGTGGGCGGCCATCGGGTTGCCGGCGTCGTCGAGCCCGTCGAAGAGCGGGAAGTCGACGACCCACACGTAACGGTAGGGACCCTCGTGCACCGGGCGGCCCCCGACCTCGACACGGAGCTGGCCGAGCACGGTGCAGGCGAGCCGGTGCTCGTCGGCGACGACGAGCACGAGGTCCCCGGGCACCGCCCCGGTGGCGGTCAGCAACCCGGCACGCTCGTCGTCGCCGAGGAAGCGGTCGAGCGGGGAGTCGAGCGTGGCGTCCTCGCCGACCCGGAACCACGCCAGTCCCTTGGCCCCGAGCTGCCGGGCCCGATCGGTCAGCGCGTCCAGGCGGGAGCGTGTGCTGGTCGCTCCGCCCTGTACCACCAGCGCCTTGACAGCCGGGGCGGCGAAGGCCTTCACACCCGTGCCGGCGAACGTGGCAGAGAGGTCGACGAGCTCCATGCCGAAGCGCAGGTCGGGCTTGTCGGTCCCGTAGCGGTCTATGGCGTCCGCCCACGTGAGGCGGGGAATGGCCGCAGGCCGTTCCCCGGTCGCTGCCTCGGCGGCATCGAGCACGGCCTCGGAGACGAACCCGAGCACGTCCTCCTGGTCCACGAAGGAGGCCTCCACGTCGAGCTGGGTGAACTCGAACTGGCGGTCGGCCCGCAGGTCCTCGTCGCGGAGGCACCGAGCCACCTGGTAGTAGCGGTCGAGACCGGCCACCATGAGCAGCTGCTTGGCGAGCTGGGGGCTCTGGGGCAGCACGTAGCCAGAGCCGTGGTGGAGCCGGCTGGGCACGACGAACTCGCGGGCGCCCTCGGGCGTCGGCGCCCACAGCAACGGGGTCTCGACCTCGCAGAAGCCCTGTCGGTCCATCGCATGGCGCAGTGCCCGCACCACCGTGGCCCGCAGCCGCAGGTTCGCCTGGAGCCGGGGACGACGGAGGTCGACGTAGCGGTGGCGGAGCCGGACGGCCTCGTCGACCTCGACCCGGTCGTCGACGGCGAACGGTGGCGGGTCCGCCGCCGCCAGCACCTCGACGGCGCACTCGCCGACCTCGACCGCCCCCGTGGCCAGGTCGGGGTTGGCCGTTCCCTCGGGCCGGGCGCGCACGACCCCGGTGACCGCCACGACGTACTCACTGCGGGCCTCGACCGTCCCCGGCACCACGCACTGGACGATCCCCGAGTGGTCGCGCAAGTCGACGAAGGCGAGGTGCTCCCCGTGCTCGCGACGCCGGGCGACCCAGCCGCACAAGCGGACCTCGCGACCGATGTCGGCCTCGCCGAGCTCGCCGCACAGGTGGGTCCGCATGGACGTCGCCGAACGCGTCCCTCCGGCCGTGGCGTCGGTGGGTGGTGGGACTGCCTTCACCGGGTCTCCTCCTCGTCGTCCTCGTCGCCGTCCGCTCCGCGTGCGCCCGCCTTGCCGTCCCGTCCCGCCTCACTGCCTCGAGCAGCGTCCACGGCGCGCCGGACGGCCAGCTCCACATCGCCGAGCGCCACCGCCACCTGGTCACCCCGGGCGCGCAGCTGCCGCAGCGTCGCCTCGCCCGTAGCGAGCTCGTCGGGCCCGACGATGACAGCCAGCCATGCCCCCGAGCGGTCGGCCGCTTTCAGCTGCGCCTTCATCGACCGCTGGTCGAACGCCCGGTCCGCCCGGAGCCCGGCCCGGCGGAGCCGTGTCGTCAGGTCGCGAGCCACGTGCCCACCGACGACGTCGACGACGAAGGCGTCGAGCGCCGGCGGCGCCACGTCGAACGCATCCTCGGCGTCGCAGGCGAGCAACAGCCGCTCGATGCCGATACCGAAACCGATTCCCGGGGTCGGCTGGCCGCCCATCACCTCCACGAGCCCGTCGTAGCGACCGCCCCCACCCACACCGTTCTGCGCGGCGTCGAGCGACGAGGCGGTGAACTCGAACGTGGTCCGGGTGTAGTAGTCGAACCCCCGCACCAGGCGGTCGTCGACCACGAAGGGGACCTCGAGGGCAGAGAGCCCGTCTCGCACCCGGTCGAAGTGGTCACGGCACGCCTCGCAGAGGTGGTCCAGCATCCGGGGCGCCGTCGCCGTGGTCGCTCGGCACTCGGCCCGCTTGCAGTCGAGCACGCGCAGCGGGTTGGCTTCCATGCGCTCGGCGTGCTCGGCGCACAGCTCACCCCGCCGGGTCCGCAGGTAGTCGCGGAGGGCGTCGAGATAGGCGGGCCTGCACGTCGGGTCTCCCATCGAGTGCAGCTTGAGCTCGAGGTGGGCGAGGCCCACCCCGGTGAGGAAGTCGTGGGCCAGCGCGACGACCTCGACGTCGAGGTCGGCGTCCCCCGTACCGAGCGCTTCGATCCCGAGCTGGTGGTGCTGCCGGTACCGGCCAGCCTGGGGGCGCTCGTAGCGGAAGGCCGGCGTGACGTACCACGCCTTCCACGGCACGGGCGGCCGGTGCTGGACGAAGGCCCGGACCACCGGGGCCGTCCCCTCTGGCCGCAGCGCAAGCGAGCGGCCCCCTCGGTCCTCGAACTCGTACATCTCCTTGCCGACCACGTCGCTGCCCTCACCGATGCCGCGCCTGAAGACCCGCGTCTCCTCGAAGATCGGCGTATGGGCAAGGCCGTACCCGGCGGCTTCGACCTGCGAGGCGAACCGGGCAACGAGCGCCTCCCAGCGAGCCGACTCGGGGAAGAGGACGTCGCGTGTGCCGGTCGGGGCGCGCGCCGGCTGTGTCTCGTCGGCCACCGGCGGGATCAGTCCTTCTTGCCGGGGAGGATCCGGTAGACGTCGTAGACGGCGTCCAGCTGGCGGATGGAGCCCAGCACGGCGTCGAGGTGGGCGGGATCGGCCAGCTCGATGTCGAAGCGCATCCGGCTGATCCGGTCGGCGTCGGTCTGGGTGTTCGCCCCCACGATGTTCAGATGGTGCTCGGAGACCACGCTCGTGACGTCGGCGAGCAGACGCGACCGGTCGATCGCCACGACCTCGATCGTCGCCACGAACACGCCCGAGGAGCGGTGGTCCCATTCGACCTCGATGAGCCGCTCACGCGACCGGCTGGCCAGCGCCGCGGCGTTGGCACAGTCGGACCGGTGCACCGACACGCCCCGGCCCCGGGTGACGAAACCGACGATCTCGTCGCCGGGCACCGGAGTGCAGCACCGCGACAGCCGCACCATCAGGTCGTCGAGCCCCTCGACGTACACGCCCGCCGCATGCGGGCGGCCCGGGCGGGCCGACAGCCTCTGGGCACGGGCGGTGACCGGGAGCTGCTCTTCGTAGACACCGCCGCGCAGGTCGCGATGGAGGCGTTGGGCGATCGCTCGGGCCGAGATCCGGTTGTCACCGATGGCGGCGAAGAGGGTGTCGAGGTCGGCGTAGTTCATCGCCGCCGCCAGCTCCGCCAGCGCGTGCTCCGAGGTCAGCTTCTGCACAGGCAGCCCCTCCCGGCGCAGCTGCTTGACGAGCTCCTCCCGCCCGATCTCCTTGGCGTCCTCGCGCCGCTCGCGCGAGAACCACTGACGGATCTTCGTCCGTGCTCGCGACGAGGCGACCATCGACAGCCAGTCACGCGAGGGTCCCGCCGTCGGCGACTTGGAGGTGAAGATCTCGACGGTGTCCGCCGAGGACAGCCGCGTGTCGAGGGGGGCGAGCCGCCCGTTGACCTTCGCGCCGATGCAGCGGTGGCCGACCTCGGTGTGGATCGCGTACGCGAAGTCGACCGGGGTGGCGTTCGCCGGCAAGGCGATGACACGTCCCTTCGGGGTGAAGACGTAGACCTCGTCCTGCTCGAGGTCGAGCTTGAGCGCCTCGAGGAACTCGATCGGATCGGTCGTCTCGTTCTGGAAGTCGACGATCCGCTGCATCCACTCGATCTCAGCGGTGGTGGCGCCCGTCTCACGGGCGAGCGCCTGGCGCTCGGCGCGCCGGTCGCGCTCGGCCTTGGAGGCAGCGTCGGGGCTCCGCTCGTCGCCAGCCCGCTCGGCTGCCTCCGGTGCCGCCCGGGAGCGGGGCCGGCGCACGG
>JAJZJT010000160.1 GCA_021809995.1 Actinomycetes bacterium | reverse complement strand
CCGATCTCCTTGACCCAGCGGGGGGCGGCGGTGGGCTCCTCGACGACGGTCACCTTGCGACCATACGAGCGGGCCCCGAACGGAGGAACCCCTGTGGTGCTTATGGAGTCATCAGGTTTGCTTAGAACCGGGGCGGCCGGGGTCCCCGTCGGCGACCGGGGCGGCACCGTCGATCGGCCCTACCCCGTGTCGGCCGCGCTCCGTAGGCTGGAGTCGCGCGCCACGGGGCGCCGTCCGCCAGGCGCGTCCGCGGTCGCCCGCTGTCGGGAGCAGGTGACCGCACCGGCGGGCGGACCGATCCGGAAGGAGCAGGCATGGGACTGCTGGACAAGGTGAAGGCACAGGCCACCCAGGTGGCCGGCAAGGCCCAGGAGGCCGGTCGCGCCGGCCAGGCGAAGCTCGAGGAGGTCCAGGCGAGGCGCCGGGTCGACACCCTCTTGCGCGACCTCGGCGAGGCCGTCTACGCCGAGAGGACCGGGAGCGGGACCGCCGGCCCTGACGCCGTGGCACGTCTCGTCGAGGAGATCCGGGCCGCCGAGGCCGACCTGGCTGCCGCCCATGTCCATGCCGGCGACGACGGCGAGGCGCCGGGCACCGGCGGAGACGGCCACGGCGAGAGCGGCAGCGGGACCGGCGGCACGGGCACGGACTGAGCCGCCTGCCGAGCGGACTGCACGGTCGCAACCCCGCCGTGCACGGCTGCGGCCCGGCCCGGCTCCGTTGGGACGCGAGGGAGCGGACGAGGGCGCGGGTGCCCGGTCACTGGACCACGTCGCGGTGAGCGAAGGCCGCCAGGGCCCCGGCCGTCGTCACGACGACGAGCGTCGCGAGGTACACGGCGGCGGGCGCAGCCGTCAGGGGGTGCCCGCTCGCCGTGTGCCACCCGATCTGGACCATCAGCACCGGCCGCGTCAACCCCTGCGCCGCCCCCTCGGGCAGCCAGCGGGCAACGGCCGGGCTGGACAGGGCGACGGCGTTGGTGAGGCCGAAGGCGTAGACGACGTAGCCGCCCAGCACCGGCGTGCGCAGTCGGGCGAGGCTGGCGACGGCGGCCCAGAGCAGGCCGACGAGCAGGGTCGCTGCCAGCACGGCCGGGAGCACGTGGGGGACCCTGGCCACGATCGTCGACGGCGTGGGCCGACCCGGCAGCGCAGAAGGGAGGGCCGCCGTCTCGATGATGCCGCCGAGGGCGGCACCGACCAGCGCGGCGACGGCGATGCCGCCGCACACGAGCAGGGCGACCAGCCACTTGGCAGCGAAGACCGCACGCCTCCTCGGTACCAGGCTGAGCGTTATCGCGAGCGTCCGGCTCGACGTCTCGGCCGTGGCGACCACGATGCCGGCCAACGCGGCCAGCACCTCGGCCACCGCGGCGGACTGGAGCGCGCCGTCGGCGGACGCAGCAGCCGCGCCCGGACTGGCCGACGCCGAGGAGTTGGCCAGGAGATCGTGCCCGCTCACGACGGCGGCCAGCACGACGGCGACGAGCGCGGCCAGACGAACGCCGTTGAGGTGCAGAGCCTTCCGGAGCTCGGACCGCAACGCACGCACCGTCACGGACAGGCCCCCAGGTGGCCTCGTCTGCGGCGTGCATCGGGCGGGAGCATGGCTCCGCTCACGTGAAGTCGGCCCGACGGAGCACGGCGGCCGACGCGACGGCGAGCACGCCGACCACGACCACGAGGTCGCACGCGGCCACGCTGACCGAGAGGGCAGCGACCGAGTGATTCCCCGACACGGCGACGTCGGCGAAGGAGAGCGGAAACGAGGACGAGGGAGGTGCCGCGACCCCTTGGACGGCCCACTCCGGCAGGAAGCGGGCCAGGTGGGGCGCCGACTCGGCGAGCAGGCGTGACCCTCCGACGAGCTCGGCGACGGCCAGCGCGGTGGCGAGCGTGGCGATGCGCACGAGGAAGGCGACGAGGGCCCAGACGCACGCGAGTGCGGCACCGGCAGCCGCGGGTGGCCCGGCGGCCGACGCCGCGGCCCGCCAGAGCTGGGCGATCGTCGGCGCCCCGCCCACGTGCTGTCGGGCGAAGACGGCGGCGGCCGACGGCACCCAGGCCGACGCGACGCCGGCCGCCACCACGAGGCCGACAAGGGTGACCAGGGCGCCACCCACCGCCACGGTCACGAGCTTGGCGACCGCCGTCCGGAGCCGCCGGGGCTCGAGCGCGGCGGTCGTCGTCCACGTGCGCGCCCGCCACTCGGACGTCCCCACGCCCACGCCGAAGAGCGCGGCGGCGAGCTCGGCGACCATGGCGGCACGTACCTGTCCGGCGAGGGACGACGCCACCGATGGTCGGGCGACGGCGGCAGCTATCGGCCCTCCCGCGAGGAACCGGGAGGCGAGGATGCCGGCGGCCGTTCCGGCACCGACCATGCCGAGCGCGACGGCGACCCACGTCCAGCGGTCGTGCGCGGCCTTGCGGACCTCGCCGCGCACCAGCCCGGCGGCCTTGCGGAGCGCACCGCGCTCACCCACGACCGGCGGTCTCCGGGCGACGCGGGTCGTCACCGTGGAGGCCGGCGGGTCCGGTCGACCCGGTCAGGGCGAGGTAGGCCTCCTCGAGGCTGGTCGAGCGTGTGGTGAGCCCGGAGACGGCGACACCGGCGTCGCGGGCGATGGCCCCGACCGCTTCGATATCCAGTCCCGCCACGAGGAGGGTCGAGGGCGAGCCCTGAGGCCTCGCCACCTCGGCGCCGTGCCGGACCAGCGCGTCGGCCAGCATCGTCGCGTCCGCGCTCCTTGCCTCGACCCGGCCATCGCCTCCGGAGACCAGGTCGTCGAGGGTGCCGTCGGCGACGACGCGCCCACGGGCGATGACCACGGCGCGGTCCACTGTCTGGGCCATCTCGGCGAGGACGTGCGAGGCCACGAGGACGGCAGCGCCTCGGGCGGCCCGTTCGCGGACAAAGGAGCGGAACCAGGCGATGCCCTCCGGGTCGAGCCCGTTGGTCGGCTCGTCGAGCAGGAGCACCCGAGGATCTCCCAGCAGGGCGACGCCGAGCTGCAGCCGCTGGCGCATGCCGAGAGAGAGGGCGCGCACGGCGCGCCGCGCCACGCCGGCCAGGCCGACTAGGGCGAGCACCTCGTCGACGCGGCCCTTGCCGACACCGACGGCATCCGCGGCGACGCGGAGGTGGGTCCGGGCGTCGCACCCGGGGTAGAAGCCGGCCAGCTCGAGGACGGCACCGAGGGTGGCTCCGGGGTTGCGGTGCTCGTGGAACGGAGCGCCGTCGACGAGCGCGACGCCGCTCGAGGGCCGCACCAGTCCGAGCACGACGCGCAGCAGCGTGCTCTTGCCGGCGCCGTTCGGCCCGAGCAACCCGGTCACCTCTCCATAGGGAACGGTGAAGGAGCAGTCGCGGAGGGCCTCGACGGACCCGTAGCGCTTCGAGACGTGGTCGACCACGATGGCCGGCGCGCGTCGACCAGGCCCGGCGGGCCCCTCCCGCCCGCTCTGTCTGATAGGTGCCGCCGCGCGCAGGGCCCCCTGGAAAGACAGGTCCTCCTGGGGGAAAGGCCGAGCCCCCTGGGAAAGCTGTCCGCTCTCCGTCGGCGGCACCCATCGTCTTGCCAACGCGGAGGGGTCTCCCGCCGCGCCGTCCGGATCTCCCACCACGACCTCCGACGCGTCACCCGCAACGACGATCGGATCGCATGTCAGGCGAACTTCGAATGACAGGGCCGGACACACCCGCCGAGCGTTCCAACGGAGACTATTGGCGCGGCTCGGACTGGTCAACGGACTGGGCAAGAAGCGACTGCCGCCGGGCGTTCCCGGGTCGGACGAGCACCGCTGGGCTTGGGGCAGGGCTTCGTCGGTCAGGTCGCGCGCGACGGAGGGCTCGAACGAGAGGGGCACCCGACGCCGGCCGTCCGCAGCCCCGAGATCGTCCGCTCGTCGAACGGGTCCAGCGACGTCTGCTCGAAGGGTGAGGGCCCGCCCGGCCACGGCTCGTTCGTCAGCTCGACGCCCACCACGCCGCGGGAGCGAGGACGGGCGGGCCCACAGCGGTGTCGGCCAGGTACGGCGCACCGCCTGGGACGGCGGTGCCGGCAGGGTGCGTCGGGGATGCGAGACTCGTCACATGGCAGACGGTGTGGAGGAGCTCGAGGAAGGCACGGCACTGCGCCTCGACTTCGGGAAGCTCGACCGGGTGACGGGCGTGGTGCCGTGCGCCGTCCAGAACGTCGACACCGGCGAGGTGATCCTGGTCGCCTACGTCAACGAACGCGCCCTCCGGCACACCGCCGAGCACCGCCTTGCCACCTTCTGGAGCACGTCGCGGGGCGAGCTGTGGGAGAAGGGGGCGACCTCGGGCGAGACGTTCGACGTGGTCGAGGTGCTGGTCAACTGCGAGCAGAACTCCCTCGTCTACAAGGTCCGGCCCCGCCACGGCGGGATCTGCCACACGAAGAACGCTGGCGGTGAGCCGCGCAACTGCTTCTACCGCCGGCTCGACCTCGACACCATGGAGCTCGAGCTCCTCGACCCCTGAGGCGGCGCTCGGCGCCCGGGCGCGACCGGCTCAGTGCCCGGCGGTGAGGCGGCGCTCGGTGTGGGCGGCCGCCGCACGGTCGCCGGGGCCGTCACGCTCGAGAAGGTGCTCGACGACAGCGTGGCGGTGCGCCGCGTCGACGTTGCCGCCGAACTTGAACTTGGCCGTGACGGTCTCGACGGCGAGGACGATCGCCCGGATGGCGCGCAGCTGCGCCGGGTGCGCCTCGAGCGGGTCGGCGACGGGCACGGTGGGCTGGAGGGCGGCGAGCTGGCGTCGCAGTACGGCGGCCACCGCGGCGGGCTCGTTGCGGACCTTGGCGAGCCCGGCCAGCTGCACGGCCGCGTAGTAGGTCGTCGGGATGCCGAGGCTTGGGTCCTCGTCTCCGATCGCCTTCCACGCCGAAGGGACGAAGGCCCAGTCGCCAGCGATCGACAGGACGGCGTGGGGGTTCGCAGCCAGCGCGCTGAGCACCGGGTTCGGCGCGGCCACGTGGACGAGCACCTCGGCGCCGTCCAGCACGAACTGGGTGGGGACGACGACCGGGTAGTCGAGCCCGACGCCCGGCGCCACCAGGTGGCCGAACCCCTGGGCCTCGACGAAGGGGCGCCACTCGTCCTCGCCGAGCGTCGCGTCGGGTGGGGCCACGTGCACGCCACGATCCTACGGAACGTCGGGGCAGGATCGAGGCAGCGTAGGGCGGATGGGCGAGAGAGGTACGCGAGCAGCTCGACGCAGGGCGGGCGAGCACGGCCCGAGGTCCGCGCCTAGCAGCCTGACGCGCGTGGCGGGCGATGATGCGCCGGCTCGGGATGGTTCACTCCCCCGCCGAGGACCTCGACCACCTGGGCCGGCCCATCGGGCACTGCCGCCGCCACGTCCTCTACCAGCCCGGCGCCCGTCCCCACCAGCCCGGGCCCGGTCCGCTACAACGAGGGGATGGACATCAGCGGGTTCGCGGCGGTGGGGTTCGGGCCGGTAGCCGACGCGTTCGCCGCCAACTTCGTCCGCGGCGGCGACGTCGGGGCGGCCGTCACCGTCTACCGGAGCGGCCGGCCGGTGGTCGACCTGTGGGCGGGGGTCGCCGACCAGGGCGAGGGGCGGCAGTGGGCCGAGGACACCGTGGTGACGGTCTTCAGCTGCTCGAAAGGGGTGCTCGCGGTGCTCGCCAACCTGGCGATCGAGCGTGGGCTGCTCGACCCCGACCGGCCCGTGGCCGCGTACTGGCCCGAGTTCGCCGCCGCCGGCAAGGAGGCGGTCACGGTCCGCCAGGTCCTCTCCCACCAGGCCGGCCTGCCCCATGTCGAGGGGACCTTCACCGTGGAGCAGGTGCTTGCGTGGGAGCCGGTCGTCGACGCCCTCGCCGCCGAGGCGCCGCAGTGGCCGCCGGGGACCCGCCACGGCTACCACGTGCGCAGCTTCGGCTGGCTCGTCGGCGAGCTCCTCCGCCGGGTCACCGGTCTCCCGCCCGACCGACTGCTCGCCGCGTGGCTGGCCGGACCGCTCGGCCTCGACTTCTGGTACGGCGTCCCCGAGGCCGAGCTCGCCCGGTGCGCCCGGCTCGTCCCGCCCGACCCGACGGGCGTCGACCTGGCCGAGGTGCTCGGTCCGGGCTCCTTGGCACTGGAGGTCCTCACGGGCCCGTCGGACCTCTTCCACTACGACGAGATGTGGAACACCACCCAGCTCCGCCGGGCCGTCATCCCGTCCTCCGGGGGCGTCGGGGACGCCCGAAGCCTGGCCCGGCTCTACGCGGCGTGCGTCGGCGACGTCGAGGGCGCGGCCCGGGTGCTCTCACCGGGCACCGTCGCCGCGGCCACCGAGCCACAGGTGTCCGGGAAGGACGCCATCCTCGGGGTGCACTCGGCGTGGGGCCTGGGTTTTGCCGTCATGCCCTTCCTGCCCGGGGCGGCCGGGCCCGCCAGCTTCGGCCACGGCGGGGCCGGCGGCTCGGCGGCCTTCGCCGACCCTGAGGCGGGCATCGGCTTCGCCTACGTCATGAACCGGATGCGCATGGACACCGACGACCGTCGGGCCGAGGACCTCGTCGCCGCCGTCTACGCCGCCCTCGGGTAGGGGCGCTTCCGGACGGGGGGCGCTTCCGGATGACGGTCCGCCCCCAGCTGGTCGGGTGCCCGGCGACGGGAGAGCCGCACCGACGAGCACCCGGGAGGCCCCGCGCAACAGGTGGTCGGCGGAGGGGTCGTTGTGGCCATGCTGGCCGACGAGGGCGTCGAGGCCGTGCTCGGCATCGTCGACGGCACCTACCTGGGTCACTTCTCGAGCGGCGAGAAGCGAGCGTCGGGAAGTGCGGCATCACTCCGCGCCGCGCCACGAGACGATCGC
>JAJZJT010000159.1 GCA_021809995.1 Actinomycetes bacterium | reverse complement strand
CGACTGCGGCGGGGGCGTCGGGCGCCGGCGCCGCCGGCGCCGCCGGCGCGTCGGGCGGCTTCTCGAACGCCATCCTGAACGCCGTCAACCAGCTCCAGCAGGTGCAGAACACGGCCTCCAACCAGGCCGCCCAGGCCGCGGCCGGCCAGGGGAACATCTCTGACGCCATGATCGCCGCCAGCCAGGCGTCGCTCGACACGCAGGTGACCCAGGCCGTGGTGACGAAGGCCCTCGCCGCCTTCAACCAGATCATGGGGATGCAGTTCTGATGGCCCTCGTCGCCGCTGCCGACGTCGACCGCTGGAAGAGCAGTGCCCGCCGGTTCGCCGACGGGTTCACACCCGGCCAGAAGGTGGTCACCGTGGTGGCCGTGGTCGCCGCCGTGGTGGGTGGGCTGCTGTTCATGAGCCTGTCGGGCAAGCCGACCTACTCGCCGCTCTTCACCAACCTCCAGCCGTCCGACGCGGCCGCCATCACGGCCAAGCTCACGAGCGACAAGGTCCCCTACCAGCTCGCCAACGGCGGCTCCACGATCCTCGTGCCCCAGAACGAGGTCGACCAGGAGCGGATCAACATGGCTTCGGCCGGCCTGCCCGCCTCGAGCACGAACGTCGGGCTCGGCATCCTCGACAAGGAGGGCATCACCACCTCACAGCTGACCCAGCAGGCCGACTACCTCCGGGCCCTCCAGGGGGAGCTCCAGCAGACGATCGGCGCCATCCACGGCGTCACCGGCGTACAGGTGAACCTGGCCATGCCGGCGAACAACACGTTCGCCCTCAACAACACGTCCCCGACGGGCGCCTCGGTGCTGGTCGACACCGCGCTGGGCCAGACGCTCACGGGCGGAGAGGTGCAGGCGATCGTCCACCTCGTGGCCTCGTCGGTGCCCAACCTGTCGGCATCCAACGTGACCGTGGCCGACAACAACGGCGACCTCTTGGCCGGGCCCGGCGTCAACACGTCGACGGGGAGCAACAACAACGCCACCAGCGCCTTCGACGCCGCCCAGCAGGCGAAGATCGCCGCCTACCTCCAGAGCGTGCTCGGTCCGAACAACGCCGACATCCAGGTCAACGCCCAGCTCGACTTCAACAAGGTGTCGACCACGACCAACGGGTTCCAGGTCGGGCCCAACAACACGCCCGTCACCGTGCCCACCCAGACGCAGAAGAGCAGCCAGACGGCCACCGGCGGGGCCACTGGCGGCGGCGTGCTGGGCACGACTGCGGCTCCGCCGGCCGGGACCGGGAACGGCAATTACTCGAGCGCGTCGTCGTCGACCCAGTACGCGACCGGAACGGTGACCCAGACCACCAAGAACGCACCGGGCGGAGTGACTCGCCAGTCGATCGCCGTCCTCGTCAACGCCAAGAGCCTGCCCAAGGGCGTGAGCCTCGCCACGCTCCAGCAGGGCGTGGCGGCGGCGGCCGGGCTCAATGCGGCACGCGGCGACACGCTGGCCATGAGCGCGGTGCCGTTCTCGACGGCGACCCAGCAGGCGGCGAGCAAGGCCGCTGCCGCGGCAGCGGCCGCCCAGTCCAAGGCGAAGCTCTCCTCGATGATCCGCACGGCGGTCGTCGCCCTGGCCATCCTGGCCGTGCTCTTCCTGCTGTGGCGCTCGGCCAAGAAGAACCGGGTGCCCCGCCGCACGCCGGTGACCCTGCCCCAGCAGCTGGCGCAGCCGGTCGAGCCGCCGTCGAGCGCGCTCGACGCCACGACCCAGGTTCCGGCGGTGGGGCTCCCGCCACATCCGGCCGCCGAGCTCAACGACGCGGTGAGCAGCTTCATCGACTCCCAGCCCGACGAGGTCGCCGCCCTGCTGCGGGCGTGGACCAAGGAACGCTCCAGCGGCGGCGCTCCGGCCTCGGCCGGGCGGCCGTAGGAGGACGCGATGGCACAGACCCTGACCGGACCCCAGAAGGCGGCGACCGTGCTGGCCCAGATGGGCACCCAGCGCGCCGCCCAGGTGCTCAAGGCCATGAGCGAGACCGAGGTCGTCATGCTCATGACCGAGATGGCCCAGCTGCCCAAGCTCGACGCCGACGTCGTCGCCGACGTCGTCGGCGAGTTCGTCAACGGTGTCACGGGGATGGTCGCCGTCTCGCAGGGCGGCGTGGACGCCGCCCGGCGACTCCTGCGCGAGCGGCTCGGCGCTGCCCGCGCCGACGAGGTCATCGACCAGTTCGTCACCTCGGGGGAGGGTGGCCCGCTGCTCTTCCTCCACCGGGTCGAGGCCGTCCAGGTGGCGGCGTTCCTCTCCGAGGAGCATCCCCAGACTGCCGCCGTCGTGCTCGTCCACCTCCCCTCCGACTACGCCGCCGAGGTGCTCGCCCACCTGGACGAGCGGATGCGGGTGGACGTCGCCGAGCGGATCGCCACCATGGGGAGGATCGCCCCCGAGGTGGTGGCCGACCTCGCCGCCGTCCTCGAGCGCAAGTTCGCCACCGCGCTGCAGTCCGGCACGCAGACCCGGTTGGCGGGCGGTGGCATCCCCGCGCTCGTCTCGATCCTCTCCAACGCGGACCGGGCCTCCGAGAAGCAGATCCTCTCCGAGCTCGAGGCGATCGACCCCGAGACCGCCGAGAAGGTCCGCAACCAGCTCTTCGTCTTCGACGACGTGGTGGCGCTCGACGACCGGTCGCTCCAGCGGGTGCTGCGCAACGTCGTGCCGAAGGACCTCGCCATCGCCTTGAAGGGCGTCGACGAGGTGGTCCGCGAGAAGTTCCTCCGCAACCTCTCCGAGCGTGCCGCACAGGACCTGGTCGAGGAGATCGAGATCCTCGGGCCCACTCGCCTCTCGGCGGTCGAGGCGGCGCAGATGCAGCTCGTCAAGATCGTCCGCGAGATGGAAGAGGAGGGCGAGATCGTGCTCGTGCGAGGAGACGACGACCTTGTCGTCTGAGACCCTCTCTTCCTCCTCCGGCGTGGTGCCGACCGATCCTGTGCCGACCGATCCTGTGCCGGCCGGGCTCGTGCCGGCCGGGCTCGTGCGCACGCGGGTGCAGCGACGCGTTGGCCGGGTCCTGAGAGGCGCGGCCGTCGAGGGGGCCCAGCCCGCCGAGCTCGCCGTCGACCTCGATGCCGCCCGACGTTCCGGGGAGCCGAGCCCGTCTGTGGCCGAGCAGCTCGAGGGGGCCCGCCGCCAGGCGTTCGACGAAGGCTTCCAGGCGGGCATGGAGGCGGCCCGCCAGAGCGCCGAGGCGGCGAAGGAAGAGGCGGTCCGCCGCGGGGCCGAGGCGCTCCGCCAGGCGGCAGCAGCGATGGCGGCCGGACGGGCCAATGCCATCGCCGTGGCCGAGCAGGACGCGACGGCGCTGGCGATCGAGCTCACCCGCACGCTGGTCGACCACGAGCTCTCGGTGTCCGACGACGAGGTGTCGGCCACCGTCCGCCGGGCCCTCTCGCTCACCTCACCGGGCGAGCAGCTGGTGGTGCGGCTCCACCCCGACGAGCTCGTGGACGCCGTGGTGCTCGCGCCGCTCGTGCCCGATTGCACGGTCACCGTCGTCGCCGACGCGCACGTCGAGCGGGGCGGGTGCGTGGTGGACGCGGGCCCCTGCCGGATCGACGCCCAGATCGAGCCGGCGCTCGACCGTGTTCGCTCGGTGCTGGCCTCTCGCGCCGCCACTGCTGCCGACGGCGGTCACGCCACTGCCGAGGGCGGCCACGCCGCTGCCGACGTCGACCTCGCCGCGGTCGGCGCCGGGCCCGACGCCAGCGGGGGGCCGGCGTGACCTGGTCGACCGACCTCCTCGACGCCGCCCGGCAGGCGACCCTTCCCCGGCGCACGGGGCGGGTGAGCCGGCTGGTCGGCCTCCGGCTCGAGGTCGAGGGCATCGACGCCGCGGTCGGAGACGCCGTGCGCGTGTGGCGTGACGGTGGTGTCCTCGACGCCGAGGTGGTCGCGGTCCACGGCGACGGCCTGGCCTGCATGCCGCTCGGCGAGCTGAAAGGTGTCCGCTACGGTGACCGCGTCGAGGCGACGGGTCGGCCCTTCGCCGTCGAAGTGGGGGAGTGCCTGCTCGGTCGGGTCCTCGACGGGCTCGGCCGCCCGATCGACGACGGTCCGCCACTGGTCGGCACCGAGCACGTGCTCATCGACGGTGTCCCGCCCCACCCGCTGCGTCGCGAGATGATCGACCGCCAGCTCGGCCTCGGCGTGCGGGCCGTCGACACGCTTGTTCCCTGCGGCCGCGGCCAGCGCCTCGGCATCTTCGCCGGTTCCGGCGTCGGAAAGTCGAGCCTGCTCTCGATGATCACCCGCGGGACCGACGCCCCCGTCGCCGTCCTCGCCCTGGTGGGCGAGCGCGGCCGTGAGGTCAACGAGTTCCTCAAGAACGACCTCGGACCCGAGGGCCTCGCCCGCTCGGTCGTGGTCGTGGCAACCTCCGACGCTCCGGCTCTCGTGCGGATCCGCGCCGCCTTCACAGCCACCCGGATCGCCGAGTGGTTCCGGGACCGCGGGACCGACGTCGTGCTCATGATGGACAGCCTCACCCGCTTCGCCATGGCCCAGCGCGAGGTCGGGCTGTCGGCGGGCGAGCCGCCGGTCACCCGCGGGTACCCGCCGTCGGTCTTCTCGCTCCTGCCCAAGCTGCTCGAGCGGGCCGGGGCCTCGGACCGGGGCTCGATCACCGGGCTCTACACGGTGCTCGTCGACGGCGACGACATGAACGAACCGATCGCCGACGCCGCCCGCTCGATCCTCGACGGCCACATCGTCCTGTCGCGCCGGCTCGCCACCGGCGGGCACTTCCCGAGCATCGAGGTGCTCGAGTCGATCTCGCGGGTCGAGCCTGCCATCACCACGCCCGAGCAGCGCGCCCTGGCGCGCGAGCTACGCCGGCTGCTGGCCGCCGCCCGGGACGCCAAGGACCTGATCGAGATCGGGGCGTACGTGGCCGGCACGAACCCCACGGTCGACCGTGCGGTCGCCCTGTCCGACTTCACCGAGGCCTTCCTGTGCCAGGACGTCCGCGACGTCCAGCCAGCCGAGCGCTCGTGGTCCCTGCTCGCCGCCCTGTTGGGCGATCCCGCCGGGGCTCGCAGCAGCGACGGCGCGGGTGCCGGAGCCGACGGCGCGGGTGCCGGAGCCGACGGCGCAGGTGCGACCGCTTCACCTGCCTCCCTCGGGGAGGTCGCGTGACGACGCGGCGCTTCCGGCTGGCCACGGTGCTACGCGTGCGGCGGGCACAGGAGGACGAGGCGCGCGCCGAGCTGCTGCGTGCCAACCTCCGGCTCCGGGCCGCCCGTGACGAGCAGGAGCGAACGGCGCTCCGCTACCGGACCCTGCCGACCTCGGCGGGCGTCGTGCCCCGTGCCGTGCTCGTCCGCGAGCTGGCGGCCGCGACGCTGGCGGCCTCGACACTGGCCGCCGCCGGCCAGCGGGTCGTCCGAGCGGCCGAAGAGGTCGCTGGTGCCCATGCGGCCTGGTCCCGGGCGGCCCAGCGGGTCGAGGCGCTCGAGCGCCTGGCCCGGCGCCGCCTCGACGAGGCCCTCGCCGACGAGGCCCGGGCCGAGGCGTCGGCCATCGACGACCTCGTGACGGCCCGGTGGACGTCGACCGCGCTGTCGGCGACGAGCTCCGAGGTGCGTGCGTCGTGACGAACGTCTCCTCGGCCGTCCTCGTGCCCCCCGCGGCCCAACAGGTCGCCGCGGCTGCCCAGGCCTTCGCCGGGCTCGGCCCACAGCTGGCCTCCGATGCCTCGGCCGGGAATTTCTCCGGCATGCTCACGGCGATCCAGGACGCCTTCGCCCAGCTCGACGGCGAGGTCCCCGCGACGTCCGCAGCCGCCACCGGTGCGCTCGGGGCGGGCGCGACGGGTGCTGTCGTCGCAGGCGCCGGCGGGGCGGTCACCGGCAGCCAGGTGGTGGCGGATGCCGCCACGTACATCGGCGTTCCCTACCAGTGGGGGGGCACCAGCCCGTCGACCGGGTTCGACTGCTCCGGCCTGGTCCAGCACGTCTACGCCGACCTCGGCATCTCGTTGCCGCGAACGAGCCAGCAGCAGGCGACCGTCGGCCGCCCCGTCGCCAGCCTGGCCGACGCCCGCCCCGGCGACCTGCTCTTCTTCGAGCCCGGCCCGGGCGGGCCAGGCCATGTCGGCATCTACATCGGTGACGGGAAGATGATCGACGCGCCCCATACGGGCACGACCGTGCAGGTGCAGCCGGTTTGGACAACGCCGTGCTGCATCCGGCGCGTGCTCCCGCCCAGCACGCCGCTGCAGGCGTCGGCGTCCGGATCGTCCGTGGCCGCCGTGGCGGGCCTCGCTTCGCCGACGTCCACCCCGGGGCTCGCCGGCCTCGGCGTCCCGGCGCAGCTCGCACCGCTCTTCTTGTCGGCCGGTGCCACCTACGGGGTCTCCCCGCAGCTGTTGGCCGCGGTGGCGAAGGTCGAGTCGGGCTACGACCCCACGGCGGTGAGCTCGGCCGGGGCGCAGGGGCTCATGCAGCTCATGCCGTCGACGGCGAGCGGATTGGGCGTCGACCCGTTCGACCCGGCGCAGGCCGTCGACGGGGCGGCGCAGATCCTGGCCGGGAACCTCAAGGCCTTCGGCTCGGTCCCCCTCGCCCTCGCCGCGTACAACGCCGGCGCCGGAGCCGTCCAGCGCTACGGGGGCATCCCCCCGTACCCGCAGACCCAGGCGTACGTCTCGACCATCATGGGACTGCTCGGAGGGAGCTCGTCGTGACCGCGTCCGTCGCCACCGTCGCCGACCTCGCACCTGTGCCGCCGCCGAGCCCGAACGTCGGCCCTGCCGACACCCCGTCGGCGGGCTCGAGCTTCACCGACCTGCTCGGCGCGGCGACCGCCGGGGCCTCGTCCCCGCCGTCGCCCTCGCCGGAGGGC